>JANNFV010000018.1:0-6042 GCA_031380285.1 Hyphomicrobiales bacterium
GGCGGCCCGGTGACCGTGACGCACCCTGACATGATCCGTTATTTCATGACGGTGCGCGAGGCGTGCGATCTCGTGCTCACGGCGGCATCCCATGCGCGGCAATCGCGCGATTCCGGCAAGGCCAAGGTCGACGGGCTGCCCTCGGTCTATGTGCTGAAGATGGGCCAACCCGTGAAAATCGCCGAACTGGCAGAGCGGCTGGTGCGGCTGTCGGGACTGGAGCCGGGGCGCGACATCGAGATCAGATACACCGGCGTTCGGCCGGGAGAACGGCTCAATGAAATCCTGTTCGACAAGGATGAGCCGATGGTTGAAACGGGGCTGAGCGGTGTGATGGCGGCGCAGACCCACGCGGCGGACCAGCAGAAGATCACGGAGTGGATCGACGGGTTGAAGGCGGCGCTGGTGTCAGGCGATGTGGGTCAAGCGAATGCGGTGCTGATGGCGGCGATTGCGGATTATCGGCCGGGTGGGGAGAGTGCGGCCTGATCCTAGAGCCCGACGTTTCTCGACGGAAACACGTCATGGCCGCGCTTGACGCGGCCATCCACGTTTATGGGCCGCAGGAAGACATGGATGGAAGGGTCAAGCCCGTCCAAGACGACCTGGCATTGTTTCCGTCAAAAAACGTCATGCTCTGCTGCGATATTGCAAGGCTTTGCGCGATCTGATATCAAAGATATCAATCTGTCAGCAGGAGGTATGCTATGAGCGATATTCTCTTGAGGGGCGTATCTCAGGATCTCGGGACAAAACTGCGGGAGCGTGCTGCGCAAAACAAACGCAGTATTTCCGACGAAGCTCAAGCTCTTCTGCGGCGTGCGCTTGTTGAGCCGCATGAGTCGCGCGGCATTGCGACCGAAATCAGAAACATGCTGGCTCCGGATGGTTTCGTCGATCTGGATCTGCCGCCCCGTGGGCCAGACAGGCCGCCACCTGACTTCTCATGATCCTCCTTGATACAAACATCATTTCCGAGGTGATGGCTGAAAACAGCTCGCAGGAGGTTGTTGCCTGGCTCGACGCTCAACGTCGGCAGGATCTCTTTTTGAGTGCGATCACATTGCTGGAACTGCAATACGGCATCGAACGCATGTCTGGGGTCACCCGCAGATTCAAGCTTGAAACGACCATGGAGCGTATCGTCCGCGAACTCTATGCGGGCCGTATCTGCGCTGTGGACAGCGCTGTCG
Organism: Hyphomicrobiales bacterium; assembly: GCA_031380285.1. Classification (GTDB taxonomy): domain Bacteria; phylum Pseudomonadota; class Alphaproteobacteria; order Rhizobiales; family Beijerinckiaceae; genus JADCCX01. The sequence goes on from JANNFV010000018.1 coordinate 1,194, forward strand.
CGCGTGCTGCCGGGCAAGCGCGCGCGAGGCGGGAGAGACTTGGTCGCCCGATAACTGTTGCCGACGCGGCTATCGCCGCTACCGCGCTTACGCACGGTTTCAGCCTCGCCACACGAAACATCCGGGATTTCGAAGGGCTTGATCTCGAACTCATCAACCCCTTCGAGCCGCTCAGTGACCCCGCTCACGCCAGCAGCGCCAAAATCTCTTTCCGCGCTGCCTCGGCCAGATCCTTGCGTGACAGCGCATAGGCCACAGTCGCCTGCAGATAGCCGATCTTCGAGCCGCAATCGTAGGTGATGCCGTTGTAGTTCAGGCCATGCACGGCCTGTTTCTTCATCAGCTTGACGATGCCGTCGGTGAGCTGGATTTCGCCGCCCGCGCCCCGCTCGCCCTGTTCGAGGATCTTGAAGATTTCGGGTTGCAGGAGGTAGCGTCCCGTGACGTAGCGGTTGGAGGGGGCCGTGCCGTGCGGCGGCTTTTCCACCATCTGGGTGATCTTGAAGCCCTGCTTCGAGACCGGCTTGCCGACGCCGACGATGCCGTACTGGTGGGTGACGGATGGATCGCATTCCTCGACCGCAATGACATTGCCGCCGCCCGCTGCCTTGTAGACATCCACGCATTGCTTCAGGCAGCCGGAGCCGGTGTTGCCCTTGCCGGTGTTGCCCTTGCCGATGGTGATCATGTCGGGGAGCAGCACAGCGAAAGGCTCGTTGCCGACCAACTCGCGGGCGCACCAGACAGCGTGGCCCAGGCCCAGCGGCTCCTGCTGGCGGGTGAAGGAGGTTTCACCCGCACCGGGGCGCTCGTCGCGCAGTTGCTTGAGGATATCGAGCTTGCCGCGCTTCTGGAGTGAATCCTCCAGCTCGTAGGCCATATCGAAATGGTCCTCGATCACCTGCTTGTTGCGCCCGGTGACGAAGATGAAATGCTCGATGCCCGCCTCGCGGGCTTCCTCCATCACGACCTGCAGCACAGGCTTGTCCACCAATGTCAGCATTTCCTTGGGGATGGACTTGGTGGCGGGCAGCACGCGGGTGCCTAGTCCCGCGACAGGAAAGATGGCCTTGCGGATGCGGGGCAGTTTCGAAGTGGTCGACATGGGAGATTTACCTGTGCTGGCCTGAAAGGCCTGTCATGAGAACGGCTGAGCTTTGCCAGTGCTTTCCTTAACGCCGCTTGAACCTAATCAAGCTATTGCGTGAAGCAAGGTCACTTCTGGAGCTTCCAACATGACTGTTCTTGTCACGGGCGGTGCGGGCTATATCGGCAGCCATATGGTCCTGGAGTTGCTGGACCGGGGCGAGAAGGTCATCATCCTCGACAATCTCTCGACCGGGTTTGACTGGGTCGTGCCGGAAGGTGTCCACCTGTTCGTGGGCGAGACAGGCAACCAAAGCCTCGTCTCTTCGATCATTCGCGCCCATGACGTGCGCTCGATCATTCATTTCGCCGCATCCATCGTGGTGCCGGATTCGGTGTCTGATCCGCTGTCCTACTATCTCAACAACACGGTCAATTCGCGCGCGATGATCGAGGCGGCCGTGAAGGGGGGCGTGAGCGAGATCATTTTTTCCTCGACCGCCGCCGTCTATGGCACGCCCGAAAAGATGCCGATCTCCGAGGATGACCGGATGAACCCGGAATCACCCTACGGCATGTCGAAGCTGATGACCGAGGTGATGCTGCGCCATGCATCGGAAGCACATGGGCTGAAGCATGTCATCCTGCGCTATTTCAACGTGGCAGGTGCCGATCCGCGCCTGCGCACGGGTCAATCCTCGGCCCGCGCCACGCATCTGATCAAGATCGCGGCGGAAGTCGTGGCAGGCAAGCGCGAGGGCATGAGCGTCTTCGGCACGGATTATCCCACGCCAGATGGTACCTGCATCAGGGACTACATCCATGTCAGCGATCTGGCCCGTGCGCATTCCACCGCGCTCGATCATCTCCGGGGAGGGGGCGTGAACGGCACCTTCAACTGCGGTTATGGCCGCGGCTTCTCGGTGTATGAGGTGATCAAGATGGTCAAGCAGGTCTCCGGCATGGATTTCCCCGTGGCCATCGGCCCGCGTCGCGCCGGTGATCCGGCAGGCCTGGTCGCCGACAACACGCGCATCCGCAGCACCCTGAACTGGGCGCCGCAGTTCGATGACCTGGAGACCATCGTGCGTCATGCGCTGAGCTGGGAAGAGAAGCTGAAGAGCCGGAATCGGTAGAGCAACCACCAGTCGGTTCATCGCCTTGGCAGCTTGCCGATCGCGGTGCCACGAATGACGGCCGCATTGCCGAACTTGGCCCGGATGGCATCAACGGCCGTTTCGGTCGCAATGTCCCGCTTCAGGTCGTGATCGAGAAGATCACCCCGGTCGGCTTCGCTGGCGGGCGTCAGACCTGAGACGCCCACGCCGATCAGGCGGAAGGCGGTTTTTCCTCTGGCTTCTGGCCCCAGCAGCTCCTTCGCCTGATCGAAGATGCGTTTGGCGAGCTGCGTGGCATCGCTGCCCGTGCGGGAGCGGGTGATGAGCCTGAAATCGGCGGTCTTCAGCTTCAATGTTACAGTGCCACCCGCCAACCCTTGCGCCTTCAGGCGGCGATGGACCTTCTCTGCCAAGTCCCAGAGGATCGGCACCAGCATGTCCATCTCCCGGATGTCCTGGTCGAAGGTCGTCTCCGCCGAGACGCTTTTCGTCTCGCGCTCGGGCTGGACGGGGCGGTTGTCGATGCCGCGCGCCAGGCGGAACAGTCGGCCGCCTTCGCCACCGTAGTGTCGGAAGAGATCGCTTTCTTCTGACTGGCGCAAATCGGCAATGGTGCGGATGCCATCCTTGGCCAATCGCTCCTGCATCGCCTTGCCGACGCCCCAAATGATGCCGACCGAACGGGGCGCGAGGAAGGCCAGCGTTTCTGCCCGGCCAATGATCGAGAAACCCTTGGGCTTGTCGAGATCGGAGGCGATCTTGGCCAGGAACTTGTTGTGCGACAGGCCGACGGAGACGGTGATTCCCACCTCGCGCACCACTTCGCGGGCAAAACGGGCCAGCACTTCGACGGGAGGTGCGCCGTGCAGCCGCTCGGTGCCCGTGAGGTCAAGGAACGCCTCGTCGATGGAGATCGGCTCGACCAGCGGCGTCAGTGCCAGCATCATCTGGCGCACGGCGCGTCCGGCTGTCTTGTACTTTTCCATGTCGGGGCGGATCACCACGGCGTGGGGGCAGGCATCCCGCGCCTTGAACATCGGCATGGCGGAGCGCACGCCGTAGGTGCGCGCGACATAGCAGGCGGTGGAAACCACACCGCGCCTGCCGCCGCCGATGATCACGGGCTTGTCCGCGAGATCAGGGTTGTCACGCTTCTCGACCGCCGCGAAAAAGGCATCGCAATCGACATGGGCGATGGACAGGCTTCCGATTTCGTCATGCCGCAGCAGGCGCGGGCTGCCGCAGTGGCTGCACCGGCGCTCGCTGTCACCCCATACAAGGCAATCGCGGCACAGAACCATGCTGTTTCAGGCATCCTCCCGTTCGTGGTGGGGGCCAGCCAGCGCGACATGGGCTGCACCCACCCGTTCGGGCTGCTCCCCGGTATTGGCGGCAAAGGCGAGCAGCAGCGATTCGTCCTGGGCCACATGGCCCAGAACCTGGCTGAGGAAGCCGGTTTCTGCCGCTGCCGCCCGCAGATTCTCTGGCCCAAGGCCGGTCATGGCGAGGACGCGCCCGAGGCGATCGGGGTCCGATGCCAGGAAACCGAGGGCCGCGATGGCGATTGTTTCTGCTTCCTCGCGTGAAACGCGAGAATTGCGTGTGTTGCGTTGCATCCTTTGCCTTTCGTCAACTCTTGTCGGTTAACATTTGAACTCTGCTTTTATGCATGTGCGCGTCTGCAGCGCGCCGATAGGTCCCTACCATGGCGAAAACGGTCCTGATCGTCGAGGACAACGAGCTAAACATGAAGCTCTTCAACGATCTTCTCGAGGCGCGCGGCTATCGCGTGCTGCAGACGAGGAGTGGCCATGAAGTGCTGTCGCTGGCGCGTGCGCACAAGCCGGACCTGATCCTGATGGATATCCAGTTGCCGGAAATCTCCGGCCTCGATGTCACGAAATGGCTGAAGGATGATGCCGAACTCAAGTCCATTCCTGTGATCGCCATCACTGCCTTCGCCATGAAGGGTGACGAGGAGCGCATCCGCACCGGCGGCTGCGAGGGCTATCTGTCGAAACCCATATCGATCCCCAAGTTCCTGGAAACGGTCCAGCAATTCGCAGGAACCAACTGAACATGACCGCCCGCGTCCTGGTCGTCGATGACCTTCTGCCCAACATCAAGCTGCTGGAAGTGCGGCTGACATCGGAATATTTCGACGTCCGCACCGCCACCAATGGCACCGATGCCGTGGCGATCTGCGAGCGTGGCGATTGCGATATCGTGCTGCTCGACGTGATGATGCCGGGCATGGATGGCTTCGAGGTGTGCAAGCACCTGAAAAGCTCGCCGCTGACGGCCCATCTCCCCGTGGTGATGGTGACAGCGCTTGACCAGCCCGCCGACCGGCTGAAGGGGCTGGAGGCAGGAGCCGATGATTTCCTGACCAAGCCTGTCAACGAAGTGGCGCTGCTCGCCCGCGTGAAGAGCCTGGTGCGCCTGAAGATGCTGACCGACGAATTGCGCAGCCGTGCCAGCGCCTCGCGCGATGTCGGCATCAGCGATCCCAACACCGCGGCACTTGCCGACACCGGCCTTGGCGGCAAGATCCTCATCGTCGATGACCGGCAGACCTCTTATGAGCGGCTCGCCAACAGTCTGGGGCAGGTCCACAATGTCGAGATCGAGACCAGTCCGCAACA
>JANNFV010000020.1:0-4380 GCA_031380285.1 Hyphomicrobiales bacterium
TTGGCCAGATGGCGGATTATGCACCGATCGAGGCGTTCTGCACCCAGCATGGGCTGACGCTGATCTGCGATTCCGCGCAGGGCTTTGGTGCCATCTACAAGGGACGCCGTGCGGGACAGATCGGTGATTTCACCACGGCCAGTTTCTTCCCGGCCAAGCCCCTGGGCTGCTACGGCGACGGCGGCGCGATCCTCACCGACAACGACGCGCAGGCCGAGGTGATCCGGTCGCTGCGCTTTCATGGCAAGGGCGTCGAAAAATACGACAATGTGCGCATCGGCATGAACTCGCGGCTCGATACGCTGCAGGCCGCCATCCTGATCGAGAAGCTCAACGTCTTCCAGGACGAGATCGACCAGCGCCAGATCGTGGCGCAGCGCTACACCCAGGCGCTGTCCGACGTGACGGTCACGCCCTTCGTCATGGCGGATTGCACCTCGGTCTGGGCGCAGTACACCATCCGGGTGCCTGCCGCCCGCCGCGCGGACATCATGGCGCGCCTCAAGGCGAATGGTGTGCCGACAACCGTCTATTATCCCAAACCGCTGAACGAGCAGACAGCGTACCGGCGTTTTCCTGTTTCCGGCAATGGCCTGCCGGTCAGCGAGAAGGCCGCGCAGGAGGTGATGTCATTGCCGATGCACCCCTATCTCGATGAAGAGACGCAGGATTACATCATCACCTGCGTCAGGAATGCCCTGCAGCAGGGATGAGACAAGGCCGGTTTGTCAAGGTGCGGGAGGTTTCCCGCGCACGCGTTCATCCGCGATGGCCCGGCGCAAGACGCGCTCCAGTGCTGCAGCGCCAAAGCGCCAATCATACTGCGTGCGTACAGCATCGGCTCCAGCCGCGCCCATGCGCTTGCGGTCAGGGCTGGCATGCAGGGCCGCCACCGCTTCTGCCAGCGCTGCGGGATCATACAGGGCAACGATCACGCCCGCGTTCGATTCCCGCAGGACCTCTCTCTGTCCCGGCAGATCGGTCGCGACGACCGGCACGCCCGACGCCATCATCTCGAACAGCTTGAGCGGATAGACCTCGCTCATTTCGCGGCTTTCAACCGGCTCCACCAGGCAAAGGCCGATCCGGGCCGTCCGCAGCCGGGCCGCCAGCGCCGCACGGTCGAGCAGGCCGAGATACTGGATGCGCGGGCTTCTCGCGGCGCGCTCGCGCACCAGGCCAGCCTGCACGCCATCTCCTGCGATGACGAGCTTCAGGGCGGCGGGCCAGGCCGGATGCTCGGCGGCATCCAGCAGGGTCTGCACGCCGTGCCAGGGTGCGAGTGAACTGGGAAAGATCGCGTAATCCTCGATCTCGTCTTCCGGTCCGGGATAGAACAGCGCCCCGTCCACGCCGTTGGAGATGGTTTCCACCGTGGGATAGGCACCCAGCGCCCGGATATGCTCGGCGATTTCCTGGGTCACGCAGAGAATGCGGGACGACCGGGCAAACTGCGCCATGTAGCAGCGCTTGATCAGGGGCTGCACGAGCATCAGGGCGTTGTAGGTGGTCATGGCATCGAAGACGAAGCCGTTCATTTCATAGACGACCGGACGCTTGCGGTGCCGCGCCGCCATCACCCAGGGGAGATGGGCGAAATGCCCCCGCGCAATGACCACGTCGCTGGCGTGCAGCAGGCGCATCGCCTTGCTGTTCACGGTGACATAGCGCCAGAGCCGCCGGAGAACCGACGCCTTGAAATACGGGCCGTCATCAACACCGACGATGATGACGGTATGGCCCAGCTCGCGCAGGATGGCCGCCGTCGCCGAGGTCCGCGCATGGGCAGCATAGCCTTCGGCGGTGCTCTCGGCCGTGACGATCAGAATCTTGAGGTGGGCGGGTCCGGCACTCAGCATTGCAAGGGAGACCGTAACACCACCAGCGGCCGAAACGAACGCCCCATTCCAAAGAATCCAGCGGTTTGGTCGGGTTGTCCGTTGTTTTCTGCGCCGTTACCCACGACCAATTGATGCTGGTATCCGTTTCGCACCGCTCTTGTCTTACCCCGATGATCAGGCTACGCCACGGGCGAATTTCGGTGTCTGGTGCGCATTCCTGCAGCAAGCGGCAGCCACAGCGGAGGTACGCATGAAAGTCGTGATCCTCGCGGGTGGCCTGGGAACGCGGCTGTCCGAGGAAACCGATATCCGCCCCAAGCCGATGGTCGAGATCGGCGGGCGACCCATCCTGTGGCACATCATGAAATCCTATGCCGCGGCTGGCCTGACGGATTTCGTGATCTGCTGCGGCTACCGCGCGGCGGAGATCAAGCGCTACTTCTCGGAATACCAGTCGCTCAACTCCGATATTGTCGTGGACCTCAAGGCCCGCTCCGTCGAAATCCTGAACCCGGTGCAGGACGATTGGCGCATCACTCTCGTCGATACCGGCCTGCACACCATGACAGGCGGTCGCCTGCGCCGGGTGATGTCCTACCTCGGCAATGACACGTTCTGCATGACCTATGGCGACGGTGTCGCCGATCTCGACATCCAGGCGCTGGTGGCCTTTCACAAGTCCCATGGCCGCAAGGCGACGGTGACGGCGGTGCCTTCGCCTGGCCGCTTCGGCATTCTGGAACTGAACCATCAGGACCATGTGGAGCGTTTCCGCGAAAAGCCGGCGAACGAGATGGGCTGGATCAACGGCGGCTTCTTCGTGCTCGAACCCTCTGCCATCGCCTATACCAGCGACGACACCACGGTGTGGGAGCGAGAGCCGCTGGAACACCTGGCGCGGGATGGCGAGCTCAGGGCCTTCCGCCACACCGGCTACTGGAAGCCGATGGACACCTTGCGCGACAAGCGCGAACTCGAAGACCTGTGGAACAGCGGCACCGCACCCTGGAAGACGTGGTGAGCATGGCGGATCGACCGAAAGGCGACACGCCATCGCTGGGTGATTTCGATCAATACGCGGGGTCGTATGATGCCGCCGTCAACAAGGCCATCGGCCTGCCCGGCCTCTCCGTGGACTTCTTCACCGCGGCGAAGATCGACCATATCAATGCTTTCCTCGATCAGCATTTCGCCACAGGCCAGCCGCTGTCCCTGCTGGATATCGGCTGCGGCGTCGGCAATTATCACCCGGGCCTGAGGGCGAAGAACCGCCGCATTGTCGGCATCGATGTCTCGGCGGACAGCATCGAGACCGCGAGCCTGCGCCATCCCGATGTCGACTACCGCGCCTATGGCGGCACGGATATCCCGTTTGAAACTGCACATTTCGATTTCGCCATGGCGGTCTGCGTCTATCACCACATTCCGCCCGCGCTGCGCCCCGCGCTGACCGCCGATGTCCTGAGGGTGCTGAAGCCGGGCGGCTGGTTCGCCATCCTCGAGCACAACCCGCTGAACCCGTTGACACGCCGCGTGGTGGATCGCTGCCCGTTTGACGCGGATGCGGTGCTGCTCAGGCGGCAGGAGACGGAAAAGCTTCTGCGAGACGGCGGGTTCGAGAGCGTCAGGACCGAATACATTCTCACCTTGCCGCTGAAGGGCAGGGCGGGACAGGCAGTCAACCGCGTTTTTGGCGCTCTGCCGCTGGGAAGTCAGTACATGACCACGGGTCGATGCAGGACCTGAAACACCTGTTGCCTCAGTGGCTGAAGCAACTTGCGGAGCAACCGCTTGCCGCAAAAATCCTGCGTTTTGCCGCGACTGGCGCTGTCAGCAGCCTGGTGTTTGGGCTTGTGACGCTGGCGGCTCTGCATGGCCTGAGCCTGTCACCCCTCTCGGCGACCTTGACGGGATACCTTGCCGTTTTGCCCCTTTCATTCATGGGCCACAGGCGGCTAACCTTCCGATCTGACGGAGTGCTCGCCCCGGAATTCGGCCGGTTCTGCGTGTCGTTCATCGCTGGTCTGCTCGCCTCGCTACTAGCAATGCATGCAGTGACCGCCTGGATGGGACTGACGCCCGTCTATGGCATCGCACTGGCCATTCTTGTCGTGCCTGTCATCAGCTTCGTGATCATGAGTGTTTGGGTGTTTCGACCATAGTCAGAGTCTTGTGAGCATTGCCGACGCCAAGCTCAAATCCGCACATCCCGCAGCAGCGGCGCAACCCGGTCCTTGTCCGAGAGGATGGCCTCATCTGCACGCACCGGCCAGGGAATGCCGATCTCGGGATCATCCCAGCGCACCCCGGCGTCGTGTTCGGCGCTGTAGTAGTCCGTGACCTTGTAGGCCAGCTCGGCATTGTCGGTGAGCGTGCAGAAGCCGTGCAGGAAACCCGGTGGAACCCAGAGCTGCCGGGCGTTGTCAGTTGACAACGCCACTGAGACGAAGCGCCCGAAGCTCGGCGAGCCGGCGCGGATATCGACCGCCACATCCAGCACAGCCCCCGCGATGACCCGGACGAGCTTGCCCTGGGCCCG
>JANNFV010000042.1:0-8751 GCA_031380285.1 Hyphomicrobiales bacterium
GTTGGGATCATCCGCGCCGCTGAGGCGCTCGTAGTCATCCATGCTCATCAGCACGAATTTGGGCTTGCGGTGTTCCGTGATCGCCACAGGCTCCCGTGCCGCTGCCGTCTTGACGGTATCGACAGCGGAAACAAGTTCCACGGATGTGAATGAACGCATCAGAACCTCTGCACTAACAATATTCAGAATATATGAATTAATTGAAGATTGTCAATTTTCATGCCTGCCCGGCTTCAGGCTTTTCTCTTTCACGGATTCGCCCGCCGCCCCGCCAACGCGCTTTCCACCTCGGCTCTCAGATGCGGCTCGCGTTCCATCAAGGCCTGGAAATCATGCCGGTCGAGCGCGAGCAGCCGCGTGCGCTCGACCGCGCGGACCGTGCAGGGGCTGGGCGCATCGGACAGAACGGCCTCCTCCGCGAAGAACTGGCCTTCGACCAGCAGCGTGCGGCCTGATACCAGCAGTTCCTCAACGCAGCCTGACGCCACGACAAACATGCAATCCTCGCGCTGGCCACGCCTGATGATCACCTCTCCCGGCTCGGCCATGCGCGAGCGCATCACACGCAGGATTTCGCCGATGGAACTTGCATCGAGGTTGGCGAAGATCGGCAACTTGGCGATCATCGCCCAGGTCACCACGAATTCCCGGCGGCGGATGACCTCCGAAAACGAGGTTGCAATGATGCCAACGGGCAGCGCCAGCATGACCAGGCCGAACAGCGCCGTGATGCTGGCCACCACCTTGCCCAGCGGCGTGATGGGGTAGGCATCGCCGTAGCCCACTGTGGTGAGCGTGATGATGGCCCACCACATGCTCTCCGGGATGGAGCCAAACTTCTCGGGCTGGGCTGTGGCCTCCACCATGTGCATGGCCGCTGCCGCCACGATCATGAGGCCAAGCAGGATCACCAGGCAGGCCAGCAAGGCGCGGCGCTCCTCGATGATGGCCTCGCTCAGCGAGCGCATGCCTGGCGAATACCGCGCGAGCTTGAAGAAGCGGATCAGGCGGAAGATGAGCAGCACGCGGAAATCATCCGGCGCGATGAAGGCCAGGAAAAACGGGATGATCGCCACGAGGTCGATGATCATCGACGGCGTGCAGGCGAAAAGCCAGCGGGCGCGCCAGGGCCGCTCTCCCCGCAGCGGGGGATGATCGACGGCGGACCACAGCCGGAGCGCGTATTCCACCGAGAAAATCACGCCCGCGATGATCTCGATGATCAGGAAAAGCTGTCCATAGCGCTGATCGAGCGAGGGCACGGATTCGAGAATGACCGTGACGACGCTGATGAGGATGAGCGCGACAATGCCGACATGCACGGCGCGGCTGAGCACATCCGCCCCCGCGCCGCCTTCCAGCACCGCATAGACCCGCCGCCGCAACCGCAGCCAGCGCAGGGCCGCGGCGAGGTTCATGCCTCAGGCTCCCGCCAGCGCGTGGGCGACTGCGGCCAGTGCGGCTTGCGCCGCCCCGCCATCCGGCCCGCCCGCCTGGGCCATATCCGGCCTGCCGCCGCCGCCCTTGCCGCCCAGCGCCTCCGAGCCAACGCGCACCAGGTCCACCGCGTTGAAGCGACCGATCAGATCAGCGGTGACGCCCACCACGATGCCCGCCTTGCCATCCGCGCCGACGCCGACGATGGCGACCACACCGGACCCGACCTTGGCCTTGCCGTCGTCGACAATGCCTTTCAGATCCTTCATCTCGATGCCATTGAGCGCCCGGCCCAGATATTTGACGCCGCCGATGTCCTTGATGTCGTCGGTGGCGGCGCTGGCGCCATCACCCCCCGCCATGGCGAGCTTGCGGCGCAGATCGGCCACCTCGCGCTCCAGCTTGCGGCGCTCGTCTGCCAGGATCGCGACGCGCTCGACCGCGTCACTCACGGAGGTCTTCAGTGCGCCCGCGATCTCGCGCAGGCGGCGCGAATCCTGGCCGAGGGCGTGGCGTGCGGCATCACCCGTCAGTGCCTCGATGCGGCGGACACCGGCGGATACCGCGCTTTCCGCCACCACCGTGACCAGGCCGATATCGCCCGTGCGCAGCACATGCGTGCCGCCGCACAATTCGATGGAATAGGTCTTGCCCGCATGGTCCCCGGACGCGAACTGGCCCATGGCGACGACGCGCACCTCGTCGCCGTATTTCTCGCCGAACAATGCGCGTGCGCCCGACGCCACGGCATCATCCACCGCCATGAGGCGCGTGGAGACGCTGGCATTCTGCAGCACGATCATGTTCGCCATGTCCTCCACCGCCTGCACCTCGGCGGAGGTGATCGGCTTGTTGTGGCTGATGTCGAACCGCAGGCGCTCGTCATTCACGAGCGATCCCTTTTGTGCGACATGATCGCCCGGCACCTGACGCAAGGCCTCGTGCAGGAGGTGCGTGGCGGAATGGTTGGCGCGGATGGCGCTGCGGCGCGTGTTGTCGACGGTGAGCACCAGCGGCTGGCCGGGCTTGAGGGTGCCTTCTTCCACGATACCGTTGTGGATGAACAGATCGCCCAGCTTCTTCTGGGTATCGGTCACGCGGAAGCGGACGCCCTCTCCGATCATCACGCCGGTGTCGCCCGCCTGACCGCCGGATTCGCCGTAGAACGGCGTCTGGTTCAGGATCACCGCGCCTGTCGCACCTGTGGCAAGATTGTCGGCTGGCGCACCGTTGGCGACTATGGCCGTGACGACGCCCTCGGCTTCCTCGGTGTCATAACCCAGAAAATCCGTTGCGCCCGCACTGTCCTTGATGCCGAACCAGACTGTTTCGGTCGCGGCCTCTCCCGATCCGGACCAGGCCTTGCGGGCCTCCGCCTTCTGTCGCGCCATCGCGCTCTCGAAGCTCGCGGTATCCACCGTCATGCCGCGCCCGCGCAGCGCGTCCTGCGTCAGGTCAAGCGGGAAGCCGAAGGTGTCATAGAGCTTGAAGGCGGTTTCGCCATTGAGCACACCGCCGTCCGTCAAGCTGCGTGTCTCCTCGTCGAGGAGCGCCAGACCGCGTTCGAGCGTGCGGCCAAAGCGGGTTTCCTCCAGCTTGAAGGTTTCCGTGATGAGCGCTTCGGCACGGATCAGTTCGGGGTAGGCCTGCCCCATCTCACGCAACAGCGTGGGGACCAGCTTGAACAGCAGCGGCTCTTTCGCACCCAGCAATTGGGCGTGCCGCATGCCACGTCGCATGATGCGGCGCAGGACATAGCCGCGCCCCTCATTGGATGGCAGCACGCCATCCGCGATCAGGAAGGACGAGCAGCGAAGGTGATCGGCAATGACGCGGTAGCTGGCCTTCTGCGCACCGCTGGGATCACCGCCGACATGCGACTGGACCGCGCCGATCAGCGCCTGGAACAGATCAATCTCGTAATTGTCGTGCGTGCCCTGCAACACGGCCGCAATGCGCTCCAGCCCCATGCCGGTGTCGATCGAGGGGCGCGGCAACGGCACGCGCAGGCCGCCGGGCTGCTCTTCATACTGCATGAAGACGAGGTTCCAGATCTCGATGAACCGGTCGCCATCCTGTTCGGGCGAGCCCGGCGGGCCGCCCCAGATTTTCGGGCCGTGATCATAGAAAATTTCGGAACAGGGTCCGCACGGGCCGATATCACCCATGCGCCAGAAATTGTCGGATGTCGCGATGCGGATGATGCGCTCGTCCGGCAACCCCGCGATCCGCTTCCAGAAGCCGAAAGCCTGCTCGTCGTCGTGGTAAACCGTGACGGAGAGCTTGTCCTTTGGCAGGCCATACTCCTTCGTAATCAGGTTCCAGGCCAGCTCGATCGCCTGTTCCTTGAAATAGTCGCCGAAGGAGAAATTGCCCAGCATCTCGAAGAAGGTGTGGTGGCGTGCGGTGTAGCCCACATTGTCGAGATCATTGTGCTTGCCGCCAGCGCGCACGCTCTTCTGGGCCGTGGTGGCGCGGCTGTAGGGACGCTTCTCCTGCCCGGTGAAGACATTCTTGAACTGCACCATGCCCGAATTGGCAAACATCAGGGTGGGATCGTTCTTCGGCACGAGTGACGATGAGGCCACAATCTCATGGCCGTTCTTGCCGAAGTAATTCAGGAATGTGGACCGGATGTCGTTGACGCCGCTCATGGAACGCTTGCCTGCATCCTTTGGAGAAATGCTCTTGTCCCGCCGGTTTGGCACATCACTGGACCAAAGAAAACGGGCCGGAAATCCGGCCCGCAATCCCTAGAGAGAGCAATGCTCCCTGTCCACAGCTTGATCGATGCTCACTCCAGCGGTTCGGAGCCTTCCGCATCATCCTCGGCTTGACCCGTCTCGAGAATTTTCTCGGCGATCAGACCGGAGTTCTGGCGGATCATCTGCTCGATCTTGGCCGCCATGTCAGGGTTCTGCTTCAGGAAGGTCTTGGAATTCTCGCGACCCTGGCCGATGCGCGTCGAGTCGAAGGAGAACCAGGCTCCGGACTTTTCGACAATGCCAGCCTTGACGCCCAGATCGATGAGCTCACCCATCTTGGACACGCCCTCGCCATACATGATGTCGAATTCCACCTGCTTGAAGGGCGGCGCCACCTTGTTCTTGACCACCTTGACCCGGGTCTGGTTGCCGACCACCTCGTCGCGGTCCTTGATCGCGCCGATGCGGCGGATGTCGAGGCGGACCGAGGCGTAGAACTTCAGCGCGTTGCCGCCGGTCGTTGTTTCGGGCGAACCATACATCACGCCGATCTTCATGCGGATCTGGTTGATGAAGATGACCATGGTGTTGGAGCGGCTGATCGAACCGGTCAGCTTGCGGAGAGCCTGGCTCATCAGGCGGGCCTGAAGACCGGGCAAGGCATCGCCCATCTCTCCCTCGATTTCAGCACGGGGCACGAGGGCCGCGACCGAGTCGATCACGAGCACATCCACCGCGCCCGAGCGCACCAGCGTGTCGCAAATCTCCAGCGCCTGTTCGCCCGTGTCGGGCTGGGAAATCAGCAGATTGTCGAGTTGTACGCCCAGCTTGCGGGCATAGATCGGGTCCAGCGCATGTTCGGCATCGATGAAGGCGCAGACACCACCCTTCTTCTGGGCCTCGGCGATGGTGTGCAGCGCCAGCGTCGTCTTGCCTGAGCTTTCCGGCCCGTAAATCTCGATGACACGACCACGCGGCAGTCCGCCGACACCCAGCGCGATATCCAGCCCGATCGACCCCGTGGAAACCGTCTCGATCTCGACGGCCTTGTCATTCTTGCCCAGCCGCATGATCGAGCCCTTGCCGAAGGCGCGCTCGATCTGCGAGAGCGCTGCATCCAGCGCCTTGGTCTTGTCCACGGAGGATCCTTCCACGAGTTTCAGGGCAGGTTGAGACATTGGTCAAGCTCCTTATGGCTGAGTCACTGATTTGCTTCAATGCGATAAAAGTACCATGTTTGTTCTCATTTGCAAGCGGTTTGTTCTGGTCAAATCAAAATTTGTTCTCATTTCGATGTCTGCGAGACGCCTTGTCGGTCCGGACGCGATTCGATATGCCGGTGCTTACCCTTCATCTGGTTTCATCAGGAGTGTCTCTCATGTCCATCAAGCGCCTTCACCCCGGTCCTCGCATGAGCCAGGCGGTGCTTCACGGCGGCGTTGCCTATCTTGCGGGCCAGGTTGCCAACAACACCAAGGGCCAGTCTGTTACCGAACAGACCAAGGATATCCTCGCCGCCATCGATGGCTTGCTGAAGCAGGCGGGGACCGACAAGTCCAAGCTGCTGACGGCGCAGATCTGGCTGACCGACATGGGCACCTTTGCCCAGATGAATGCTGTCTGGGATGGCTGGGTCAGCCCCGGCAACACACCGGCCCGCGCCACCGTGCAGAGCCCGGCCCTCGCTGCTCCCGGTTATGATGTGGAGATCATGGTCACGGCGGCGGTCTGAGGCCAATTCCCAGCGCGTTGCCCGCGGTTTCGGCAGGCAGGTGCTTTGAAACCGTCTTGGATCACGCAATTCGCCCAACAAATATGCATAGCAGCCATCGAAAGCTGTTTGTTGTGCATTGCAGCATTCTTCAGCATATACACATCCATCGACGGCGGCGGTGCTCCGAATCTCCTCCCTGCGTAGAGCTCGCTATCGTCGTGAATTCGAGTTTCGGTCCGTCCCTCCTCCCTAGGACCGATGCTTTGGGCCGGATGATCCCCTCCCGATCATCCGGCCCCTTTCTTTTCTGCCTCCCCCGTCATCCATGTGAATTTCTCATTGCAACCGCGTGGTCTTTTCATGCGTGCGGCCCTTGCCATTTGTCGACGAGGCGCGTTGATGTTGCCGATCGTCAATGGCGCAGCCTGATCCCGTGACAGCACAAACCGAATCCCTCATGCGCTCGCCTGCTTCTGCGGCAGCCATGCCCGTCTTGCTGGCGCTCAGCCTGACGCATCTGCTCAATGACATGATCCAGTCGCTGATTCCGGCGATCTATCCGATCATCAAGGATGCCTATCATCTGGATTACGGCCAGATCGGCATCATCACGCTGACATTCCAGCTCACCGCGTCGATCTTCCAGCCCGTCATCGGCCACATCACGGACAAGCGCCCCATGCCTTATTCCGTGGTGGCTGGCATGGGCTCCACGCTGCTGGGCCTCATCGTGCTGGCCTATGCCGGGAGCTATGCCACGTTGCTGGTCGGTGCTGCGCTGGTCGGCCTTGGCTCGTCGATCTTCCACCCGGAGGCGACACGGCTGGCGCGCAATGCCTCGGGCGGACAGCTTGGCCTGGCGCAGGGCATCTTTCAGGTGGGGGGGCAAACAGGTGGCGCGCTGGGGCCGCTGCTGGCGGCCTTCATCATCGTGCCCAAGGGGCAGGCGAGCCTGGCCTGGTTCTCTGTCGCCGCACTCGTCGCCATGGGGTTGATGATGTGGACGGCACGGTGGCAGACAGCCTTCCAGCAGGCCATGGTGGCGGCCCGCAAGGACAAGCCAGCGAGCCCGCTCAAGGGGCCCATCGCATCCGGCAAAGGCGTGGCCGTCGCCATGACGATCCTGGTGATCCTGCTGTTTTCCAAGAACGCCTACGCCCAGAGCTTCAACTCGTTCTACACGTTCTATCTCATCGGGAAGTTTGGTGTTTCCGTCCAGACCTCGCAGATCATGCTCTTTCTGTTCCTGGTATCGGCGGCGGTGGGCGTGATCTTCGGCGGCATGGTGGGGGATCGCATCGGGCGCGACAAGGTGATCTGGTTTTCCATCCTGGGCGCCCTGCCCTTCTCGCTGGTGCTGCCGCATGTCGACCTGTTCTGGACCGTGGTGCTGACGATCATCATCAACCTCATCATGTCGAGCGCCTTCGCCTCGATTCTTATTTACGCGATGGAACTGATGCCCAGCCGCGTCGGCATGATCGGCGGGCTGTTCTATGGCCTGACCTTCGGGCTTGGTGGCATCGCCGCCGCTGTGCTGGGAGAAGTGGCGGACCAGACCAGCATCGAGACGGTCTATCGCTTCTGCGCCTACCTGCCCGCGATCGGCTTGCTGGCGTGGTTTCTGCCGAAGCTGGGGGCGAGTGCGCCAGGGACGACGAAGACGGTCTGATGCCGGGAGGCGGGTTTGGGGTGTGACGGCCAATAGGACGTTGCCACGGGGGACTACGTAACCTGTCCCAGCAAGCCCCCTCGAAACATGTCTGGAACCATGTCACTCAAATCAATTCGCCTCAATCAAGGGGTGTCGTCCCACCAGAAGCGTGGCTCAAGTTGGGGGAGTTGCAACAAGCCCGCCCCTCCCCTCAGAACGTCACCACACTCCGGATGCTCTTGCCCTCGTGCATAAGATTGAACGCCGTGTTGATCTGGTCAAGCGGCATGACATGGGTGATGAGGCTGTCGATATCGATCTTGCCCTCCATGTACCAGTCGACGATCTTCGGCACGTCTGTGCGTCCCCTCGCGCCGCCGAAGGCCGAGCCATTCCAGACGCGGCCCGTGACCAGCTGGAACGGGCGCGTCGCTATCTCGGTGCCCGACGGTGCCACGCCGATGATGATGCTTTCGCCCCAGCCGCGGTGGCAGCATTCCAGCGCCTGACGCATCGTCGTGGTGCTGCCGATGCACTCGAACGAGAAATCCGCGCCCCCGCCTGTCACATCGACGACCGCTTCCACCACCTTGTCGCGGCCCACGACCTCCGGATTGATGAAATGGGTCATGCCGAATGTTTTCGCCATCTCGGCCTTGGCGGGGTTGAGATCGATGCCGATGATCTTGTCCGCGGCCACCATGCGCGCGCCCTGGATGACGTTGAGGCCGATGCCGCCCAGGCCGAACACCACGACATTCGCGCCCGGCCAGACCTTGGCGGTGTAGATGACCGCGCCGATGCCGGTGGTGACGCCGCAGCCGATGTAGCAGATCTTGTCAAACGGCGCGTCCTCCCGCACCTTCGCCACGGCGATTTCCGGCAGCACCGTGAAGTTCGAGAAGGTCGAGCAGCCCATGTAATGGAAGACCTCGCTCCGCTTACCCACCGCTTCGCAGGAAAAGCGCGAGGTGCTGTCGGGCATCAGGCCCTGCCCCTGGGTTGCGCGGATGGCCGTGCAGAGGTTCGAGCGCTGCGACAGGCAGGTCTTGCAGGCCCGGCATTCGGGTGTGTAGAGCGGGATCACGTGATCGCCCGGCCGCACGCTTGTGACGCCCGCGCCCACCTCGCGCACGATGCCCGCGCCCTCGTGGCCGAGGATCGCCGGGAACTTGCCCTCGGAATCCAGGCCCGAGAGCGTGTAGGCATCGGTGTGGCAGACGCCGGTCGCCATGATCTCG
>JANNFV010000050.1:0-1638 GCA_031380285.1 Hyphomicrobiales bacterium
CATCGACAGCGCGATGAAGGCGACGGGCGGCAAGACCGCAGACAAGACGGCGGTGCAGGCCGCACTCAAGAAGGCGGATTTCAAGTCGCTGCGGGGCGAGTTCAAGTTCGCCAACAACAACTATCCGATCCAGGATTTCTATCTCGTCAAGGCGGCGAAGCGGGCCGACGGCAAGTTCCAGACCGAGATCGAGAAGAAGGTGTTCTCGGCCTACACCGATGTCTATGCCAAGGAATGCGAGATGAAGTGAAGGTTGCATCGACCGGAAACATCGGCTTGAATTGAATTGCTGGTGATGTCTGGCAGGTCATAATCAAGGGGACCATCATGAAATTGGCATTTGCTACGATTGGCTTGGTGTTGTGTGCGTCGCAAGCAGAGGCCGCCTGCAGGACAGGGAACTTCAGTTTTCAGTTCGGTCAGTCTGCCCCTATTGGCGCGACCACGAGTTATTCTCACGGTGGAGACGATTGCACCTTGGGCTTCCGGGGAGGCAACCAGACCACCTATGAATCGATTACGCCGACCCGCAATCCGTCGAATGGACGCTTGACCCGACTGGGGTCTGGGATGGGCTACACTTATGTCGCCAATCCCGGCTTCAAGGGCACGGACGCCGTTTCTCTCAAGGTGTGTGGGCGCGGGGCGGCGAGCAATGGCTGCACCAACGTCAACTACACCATCACCGTGCAATAGCCCTGGCACCTTAACCCTGCGGCAAGGGAACCATTCCCGCTGCGCCGTTCCGGTGCGATACTCCGGTTTGGCGCAGCGAAGGGGAGCATGATGAAGACAGAAACCGCAGGCATCACCAAGGCCAATACCGGCATCGACGGCATCAGCTGGAATATCCTGGGCCAGACCTATGTGCCCAAGAGCCTGACGGACAATGCCTTCTCCTGGCATGCAACCCTGCCCGCCGGAACCTTCGTGCCGCCGCATATCCATCCCACCCAGGATGAGTATGTCTATCTGCTGGAGGGGCGGCTGGATCTCGTGCTCGACGGCCGTGATTTCGTGGCCACGGCAGGCGATCTCGTGCGCCTTCCCATGGGATTGCCCCACGGCATCTTCAACAAATCCGAGCAGACCGCGAAATGCCTCTTCTGGGTGACGCCGACGCGCAAGCTCTATGATCTGTTCTGGGGCATCCATTCGCTCAAGGAGCAACTGCCGGATGCCGTGGTGGCGCTGTCCGCCAAGCACGAAGTGATGTTCCTGCCACCTCCGGCTTGACAGGCCAAGCCTTCCGACATTGGTATTCTCCGGTTTTCAACGGTGATGCATGGAGGGCTGCCTGGCAATGACGCCCTGACGGGTGATGCGATCTGTATCGCAGGCAGCGGGCTGAATAGCGCCCTCAACGAGACGTTCGGACTGGATTAAGCTGGGTCCACACACGCCATGGCGACAAGCCTCCGCGTCATCGGGCTGTCGGCCTCCGCCAGCCCGGCGATCACCGTGAAATGGTCCGCACCGGGAACCTCGACATACTCCATGGCGTTGCCAGCGGCGGTCCACACCGCGTTCAGCCCGGCTGACTGGCGCAGATATTCCCGGCTTTCGTTGCCGCCCACCCAGGCCTCGAAGGTGATGCCTGAAGGCGGTGCCCACAGGCGCGGCGAATAGGAGCGTGCT
>JANNFV010000058.1:0-2581 GCA_031380285.1 Hyphomicrobiales bacterium
TTTTCTGCTTTCCGGAAACGCCTCCTTAACCTGACTGGTTCATTAATGGCGTAGTCAGTGTTGCGTATCCAGGGTGTTGAGTAATGCGTACCCGAGTTGCGTCTTGCGAAAGCAAGAGGGTTTTGAAGATCATGGCGGCGGCCTTGTTGGCCAGCGCCTCGGCGGCTTGCAGCGATTCCACGCGCTTTGGCGGGAATCCCTTCACCAATCCGTTTGCCTCTGCGCCAACCGGCAAGGTTGACCGCATGGCGACCAATTCGCTGCCCAGCCGCACTGCGCCGGTCAGCTCCGTCACCAGCCAGCCCTTGCCTGCACCCCAGCCTCTGCCCGCACCATTATCGAGGGCGTCCGTCAGCAACCCGCTGAACCCGTCTCAGACAGCAGCTGCGCCTTCACACCTTCCGCGTGTTGCCTCGGCCACCTTGCAGCAGGCGTCACCCGTCGGCGGCTCTGCTGCGGGCTGGACGGCCACCGGCGGCACACCCGTCAGTGTTGGTGCTGGTGAAACCGCCAGCACGCTTTCGGCCCGCTACGGCGTTCCTGCCGCGGCGATCACGGCGGCCAATGGCGGCCAGATCCGCTCGGGCCAGCAGGCGATCATCCCGATTTACAACGGCCAGGGCGCAGCGTCCCGTCCGCTCGCTGCTGCACCTGCTCCTGTTGCTGCGGCCCCCATCCCTGCGCGTCCCGTCGCTGCGGTGACACCGCTGCCGCAGCCGCGTCCAGTCGCACCCATCCCAACGGTTGCCGCTGCAAAAGCCATCAAGCCGGTCAATCCCGCCAAACCTGAGGCGGATGACGACGAGGACGAAACACCGAAAAAGATTGTCGCCGCCAAGCCCGCTCAATCAGCAGGCGCGCCCGCGAAACCCGTGATTGCCGCCGCCAAGCCTGTGAAGCCACTCCAGGCACCCAAACCTGCGACTGACGACGATGACGATGAGGAAGAAACACCGAAGAAGGCGGAGGCCCGCCCGAAACCGGCTGATAAGCCAGTGGTCGCGCAGGCCGCCCGTCCGCAGCCGCGTATCATTCCGCTGACGCCGCAAGCGCCAAAGGCTGAGGAAGCCCAGCCCAAGGTCGCCCAGGTCGAGCGCTCCGACAACACCACGACCCAGTCGATCCCGGCCCAGCGCCCGCAAAGTGCTGCTCCCGCAGCGGAAGCGGACGGCAAGCCCGAATTCCGCTGGCCCGCCCGTGGCCGCGTCATCTCCGGTTTTGGTGCGAAGGGCGGCAACGGTGACGGCATCGCCATCGCCGTGCCGGAGGGAACACCGGTCAAGGCCGCTGGCGACGGTGTCGTCGCCTATGCCGGCGAGGAACTGAAGGGCTATGGCAAGCTGGTGCTGGTTCGCCACGACAATGGCTACGTCTCGGCCTACGCCCATAACGGCGATCTCAACGTCAAGCGCGGCGAAAAGGTCAGCCGCGGCCAGACCATCGCCAAGTCGGGTTCGACCGGCAACGTGACATCACCGCAGCTCCATTTCGAGCTGCGCAAGGGTTCCACACCCGTGGACCCGACCAAACTTCTCGAAAACTGATCGGCTGATCAGCACAAGGACAACGTCCGGGGACCGCGAGACCCATCCGGACGTTTGCATGGACGGCGGCTCTGCCAGGAAACGGGGCCGCCGTTTCCATGTCTGCTTTATGAACCTGTCCGTACTCCCATCCGCCCCGCCAGATCCTGGATGAATTGCCACGCCACGCGCCCGGTGCGGCTGCCGCGGGTGGTGGACCACTCCAGCGCTTCCGCGTGCAACGCCTCGCGTTTGAATCGGAGCTTGAAGTGTTTCGCGTAAGCCTCGACCATCGCGAGATATTCGTCCTGGCTGCATTTGTGGAAGCCCAGCCACAAGCCGAAGCGATCGGACAGTGACACCTTCTCCTCCACCGCTTCATGCGGATTGATCGCCGTCGAGCGCTCGTTCTCCATCATGTCGCGGGGCAAGAGATGACGGCGGTTGGACGTGGCATAGAAGATGACGTTTTCGGGCCGTCCCTCGATGCCGCCTTCCAGCACCGCTTTCAGCGACTTGTAGGACGTGTCGTCGTGGTCGAAGGAGAGATCATCGCAGAACACGATGAAGCGATGCGCATCCGCCCGCACGATGCCCATCAGCACAGGCAGCGTTTCGATGTCCTCGCGGTGGATCTCGATCAGCTTCAGCGGGGCCGCGGCTGTCTTGCGCCGCTCGCCGTTGATCGCCGCATGGGCGGCCTTCACCAGCGAGGATTTTCCCATGCCGCGTGCCCCCCAGAGCAGCGCATTGTTGGCGGGAAATCCTTCGGCAAAGCGCCCGGTGTTCTCCAGCAGGATGTCGCGGGCGCGATCGATGCCTTGCAGCAGCGGCAGGTCCACGCCGTTGACCTTGGGCACGGGTTGCAGATGCGGCGGATGCGCGTGCCAGACAAAGGCATCGGCGACCGTCAGATCAACGGTCGCGTTGCGGGGAGGGGCCTGCCGCTCCAGCGCATCGGCGATGCGGGCAAGCAGCGAAAGCAGGGCGGGATCGGTGGTTGTCATGGATGAGTGACGTTCCGGTGGAAGAAGACATCGTCAATTCCAGCCATTCGA
>JANNFV010000070.1:0-3077 GCA_031380285.1 Hyphomicrobiales bacterium
CCTCGAAGGACGCACAACGCAGATGCCACCAACCCGGAGACGATCATGACAAGCACCCGCCGCACCTTCATCTCCGGAGCCGCCGGCCTGATCGCCGCGCCGCATGTCAGCTTCGCCCAGACCGCGCCGTCCCGCGCTCGCACCTTGCGGGCCGTCATGCATTCCGACCTGCGCGTCTTCGACCCGATCTGGACCACCGCCAACATCACGGCCTATCACGGCGCGATGATCTACGACACGCTGTTCGCGGTGGATGACACCTTCGCGCCACAACCGCAGATGGTATCCAAGTGGGGGGTATCCGACGACAAGAAGACCTACACCTTCGAGCTGCGCGATGGCCTGGCATTCTCCGATGGCGAGGCCGTGACGGCTGCCGATTGCGTGGCCTCGATCCGCCGCTGGGCCGCCCGAGACGGCTTCGGCCAGCATCTGTTCCGCCGCGTTGCGGATACGCCGGTCGTGGATGCCAGGACCTTCCGCATCGTGTTCTCGGAACCCTATGGCCTGGTGATCCAGGCTCTGGCGAAGCTCGATCCCTCGCTCTGCTTCATCATGAAGAAGAAGGATGCCGAGACCGACCCGAACACGCAGGTCCGCGATGCGCTCGGTTCCGGCCCCTTCACCCTCAATCGCGACGAGACGCGACCGGGCAATCGTTATGTCTATGACCGCAACGCCGGATACAAGCCGCGCAGCGAAGCGGCGTCAGGGCTGTCCGGCGGCAAGGTGGTGAAGCTCGACCGTGTCATCTACGAGAACATCGCCGACCAGAGTACCGCGTTGGCGGCACTGCAAAGCGGCGAGATCGATTTCTACGAGGTGCCGCCGCAGGATCTGCTGGACGGGCTGGAGGCGGACCCCAACATCATCGTGCAGGGCCTCAACAAGACGGGACACATGGGCTGGATGCGGCTGAACCATCTGCATCCGCCCTTCGACAAGGTGGAGGCCCGCCGCGCCATGCTGCATCTCGTCAAGCAATCCGACATCATGAAGGCGGTGTTCGGCGAGAAGCGCTGGAAGGAATGCGGTGCCTTCTTCGCCTGCGGCACCGACATGGAGAACGATGCCGGGCTGGACTGGCTGAAGGAAGGCCAGAACATCGCCAAGGCCCGCGATCTGTTCAAGGCGTCGGGCTACGACGGCAGGCCCGTGGTGCTGTTGCAGGCATCGGACCATTACCTCGCCAATCCCGCGCCGCTCCTCATAGCGCAATGGCTGCGGCAAGCGGGCGTCAACGCCGAGGTGGCCTCCAGCGATTGGGGCGGCACCGTCACACGGCGCTCCAACCGCAAGCCGCAGGCGGAAGGGGGCTGGAACATCTTCGTCACGGCAGCCACCGGCTACGGCTTTTCCAACCCCATCGCCGCCAGCGGACACGCGGCCACCGGCGACAAGGCCTGGTTTGGCTGGCCGGAGAACGCCAGGCAGGAACAGTTGCGCGATGCCTGGGCATTGGCACCCACGCTGCCCGAGCGCCAGAAGCTCGCCCGCGACATGCAGGCCAACGCCTATGATTATGTCCACCACGTCTACCTCGGCCAGTTCTTCCGGGCCTCTGCCTGGCGCAAGAACCTCAAGGGCATCATCGGCATGCCCGAGGTGGTGCCGTTCTGGAATGTGGAGAAGACCTGAGCTAAGCCAGCCGCATCATGCATCTGGATATCCTCGGCCTCCAGGCCTTTGTCTGCATTGCCGAGCGCGGCAGCTTCCGGGCTGCTGCGGCGCATCTCAACCTGTCGCAGACCGCGCTCAGCCACCGCATGCGCAAGTTCGAGGACGGTGTCGGCGTGTCGCTGCTCGCCCGCACCACGCGGCAGGTCGCGCTCACGCCCGCTGGCTCCGAATGGCTGCCCCGGGCGCGGCGGTTGCTGGACGAGATGACGGCGGCGCTGGATCACCTCAGCGGCATGGCGCAGCAGACAGAGCAGAGGATCGCGCTGGGTTGCCTGCCCACCATCGCCGTGGTCTGCCTGCCCGATGTGCTCACGGCCTTTCGCCGCGATCATCCGGACATTCCGGTGAAGGTCTATGACACCTCCGCGTCCGATATTGCGACACGCGTGCAGGCGGGTGATGCGGATTTCGGCATCACCATCGTGGCAGCGAACCGCTGGGATCTCGATCTGACGCCGCTGGTGAAGGAGCCCTTCGTGCTGGTCTGCCGCCGCGACGATGCCCTGGCCGCAAGGGCCAGCGTCACCTGGGCCGAGATCGAGCACCTGCCCCTCATCCGCATCAGCGCCGAGACAGGCAACCGCATTCTCATCGACGACGCGCTGGGTGCCCGCAAGGAAATGCTGAACTGGCGCTACGAGGTGCAGCGCGTCACCACGGCAGTGGCACTGGTCAGCTCTGGTGTCGGCTATGCCATCGTGCCCAAGCTGGCGATCCGCGCCGTGGATTCGCCCAACCTGATGACACTGCCGCTGGTGTCGCCAGGCGTGACGCGCACGCTGGGCGTCGTCACCCGCAAGGGACACGCGCTCGCGCCACAATCAGCGCATCTTCTGGGGTTGATCACCAAAGAACTCGCGAAAAAAATATAGGCTCATCGTCACAGCAATGACGGATCAAACACAATTGATGCAATCAATGCATTAATGACCACAATTATTTCATTTGCTCATGAATACGCATCCCGTGCAGAGTATGCATACACGGGAGCAAACTCGAGTGGTTTCGGACAATCCGCTATCGATCGCCTTCATCGGCTTCGGGGAAGTGGGGCAGACCTTCGCCAAAGGACTGCTTACCACGGGTGGCGTGCGCATTGCTGCCTATGACCTGCTGCTGGGACAGGAGCGCGGTCGTTCGATGGCCGACAGGGCCAATGGTCTGGGCGTGACCACCCATGCTGATGCCACAAGCGCCATGCGCTCGGCCCATCTCGTGATCTCGGCCGTGACGGCGGATGCGGCGGAAGAGGTTGCCCGACACTCTGCCCGCCATCTCACCGCAGGACAGTTCTATCTCGATGTGAACTCGGCCTCGCCGGACACCAAGCGCCGGGCCGCGGCATATGTGAATGCCACCGGCGCGCACTATGTCGAGGGCGCGGTGATGGCGCCGGT
>JANNFV010000370.1:0-3905 GCA_031380285.1 Hyphomicrobiales bacterium
CAAGCGATTGGCCTAGCGGACTCTGGACGATGATCGTGCACTCCTCTGTCAGATTCAGCTCATCCAATAGCTTCATGAATTGGCCGAGTAGATCATCCACATAGCGAACCACGCCACCGTACGCTGCCCGCCAGCCAAACCGCTCTGGGTTGGGCGACTCATCACTCTCTTCGACATCAGGCTGTATCCGGCCATCGAGCCCAGGCCATGAAAGCGGCGTGATCGACGCCATGAATGCCCGCTTCGTGCTTTGCGCCGCGTCAAGCTTCGGCTATGGCGAAGGTCGTATCTGAACCAAGCGGGAGAAGCGTATGGCTTCCGAGACACCACGCGGCACGATCATGGCCGGCAAGCGCGGCCTGATCATGGGCGTCGCCAACAAGATGTCCATAGCCTGGGGCATCGCCCGGGCCTGCCACATGCAGGGCGCGGAACTCGCCTTCACCTACCAGGGCGATGCGCTCAAGAAGCGTGTGGAGCCGCTGGCGGCGGACGTCGGCGGCCACGTCGTCGGGCATTGCGATGTCACGGACACCGCTTCGATGGATGCTGTCTTCGCGGAGGTCGAAAAGCTCTGGGGCGGCCTCGATTTCGTGCTGCATGCCATCGCCTATGCCGACAAGGACGAGCTGACGGGCCGCTATGTCGATACAACCGAAGGTAACTTCACCAAATCGCTGCTGATTTCCTGCTATTCCTTCACCGCCATCGCCCAGCGTGCCGAGAAGCTGATGCCGGAGACAGGCGGGTCGATGCTGTCGCTGACCTATTACGGTGCCGAGAAGTGGATGCCGCATTACAACGTCATGGGCGTCTCGAAGGCGGCGCTCGAAGCCTCGGTGCGCTACCTTGCGGCGGATCTTGGGCCGAAGGGAATCCGGGTCAACGCCATTTCAGCAGGTCCGATCAAGACGTTGGCGGCTTCGGGCATCGGCGACTTCCGCTATATCCTCAAGTGGAACGAGTACAATTCGCCGCTGCGCCGCACGGTGACCATCGACGAGGTCGGCGATTCGGGCATGTATATGCTGTCGGATCTGTCGCGGGGCGTGACGGGTGAAATCCACCATGTCGATTCGGGCTATCACATCGTCGGCATGAAGAACCCGACCGCGCCTGACATGACGCTCGACAAGGATTGATCTCCCGGCCAGCGCCATGATCGCCCACACCCTCTATTTCATCCGCCACGGCGAAACCGACTGGAACGCCGAGGGACGTTTGCAGGGGCAGCGTGATATCCCGCTGAATGACCTCGGGCGCGTGCAGGCGGCAGAAGCGGGTGTCATCCTCAAGACGTTGCACCCCCACCCCGAGGATCTCGACTGGTGGGTCAGCCCGCTGCTGCGCACGCGCGAGACGGCGGAGCGGGCCCGCGACGCCATCGGCCTGCATCCGCCCTATTTCAGGACGGATGAGCGGCTGAAGGAGCTGACCTTCGGACGCTGGGAAGGCATGACCTGGAAAGAGGTACGCCGGACGGATGCGGGCGGTGCTGCCGGACGCGAACGTGACAAGTGGAATGCCGTCCCGCCAGAGGGTGAAAGCTACGCCATGCTGACCGAGCGGGTCCGGAGCTTTCTGACAGTGCTGCGGCAGGACAGTGTCCTGGTGTCGCATGGCGGCGTGGCAAGGGCACTGATGGCCATGATCGGCGGCTATGCGCCGCATCGGGCGGCCACAGAAGACATCTGGCAGGGCAGGGTGCTGGTGTTTGCAGATGGCGCTTGCCGCTGGATGGGCGGCGGCAGCCACATCGACTGAAACCGTCAGAACCGTGTGGTGAGTACCGTCAGCCACTCTGGAGAGGCATCGACCAGAAAGCCCTCGATCCGCTTGTCGAAGCCGCTGACCACGAGGAGTCCAGCCGTCAGAAGCACGGCCCCGAAGATCATCTTGCCCTTGCTGCCCGCTTCCAGCATCCGGTTGCGCCAGCGCATCAATGCTTCACGCGACAACGAACCGAGCAGGGCCAGCGGCAGGCCAGCGCCAATGCCGAAGACCAGCATTGTCAGTGCGACCTGGCCGAGATTCTCGCCCTTGGCCGCCAGCACTGAAGCCGCGCCCAGCGTAGGCCCGACGCAGGGGCTCCAGACCGCGCCCAGCAGGAGACCGACGGCAAACTGTCCTCCGAGGCCCGCCGTGGAGAAGCCACCGAAGCGCTGTTCGACCCAGTTGCCAGCAGGGCCACCTGCCGCGGCAAGCCGCATCGAGAATTGCGGGACGACGAGAACGGTGCCGATGATGATCATCAGCACCGCTGCTGCGACGCGAAAGACATCACCCGTCAGTCCGATGGAAAATCCGATCGTGGCGATGAACATGCCGATGATCACGAAGGACAGTGCCAGGCCCGCCGCCAGCGCGAGCGGTCCCCTTCGATGCTCGCCTGCTGCCGCCCCCAGCACGATGGGCAGGATGGGCAGAACGCAGGGCGACAGCGAGGAGAGCAAACCGGCAAGAGCGGCGAGGGCGAGAGTCGTGAACATGATGTGGCGGTTCTATCCGATCAGATCGCGGATTTGAACAGCTTCTCGATGCCTGCCGCCGTGGTGTCGCCGATGGAGCGGCTGGTCTCGGTTACGCCCTTGTAGGCGATAAGCGTGCTTTGCATCGTGACATTGAGCGCTCTCAACGCGTCCTTCTGGCTGTCGAAATCCACCTTCAGGATGATCACGTTCTTGAATTCCGGCTTCTCGGTCAGCGACTTGATGATGGGCGCCTGGGCCTTGCAAGTCGGGCACCACGGGGCAGACACCTCGACCACGACGGGGTTTCCGCTGGCCTGTGCCGCCGTGAAGGCCGCGGGCGAGAATTTTGTTTCCTGCGGTGCGGCTTGGGCAAAAGCAGTTGTCGCGACGAGAGAGAAGCCCATGGCAAGCATGGTGCGGCGTCCGGCAGCAATTGTCATCGCGCTTGCCTCCAAAGATTGATTTCGATGGCATCAGCCATAGCTTGCGACAGCCCTTTGGCGCATGACACGAAACACACACCTGCTCTCACAATACCGTCACTAAGATTTGACGGAGGCCGCGCAAGCGGCCAAAGAGAGGCGAGATCAAGAACCCGGTTCATGTCGCACAATACCTTCGGCCATCTCTTCCGCATCACGACCTTCGGCGAAAGCCATGGCCCCGCCATCGGCTGTGTCGTCGATGGCTGCCCTCCCGGCTTGCCCCTGACGGCCGACGACATCCAGCAGGATCTCGAACGCCGCCGCCCGGGCCAGAGCCGCTTCACCACGCAGCGCCAGGAACCCGATCAGGTGCGCATCCTGTCCGGTGTATTCAATGATGATGCGGGCCAGCAGGTGACGACGGGAACCTCCATCGGATTGCTGATCGAGAACGTCGACCAAAGGTCCAAGGACTACGGCGACATCAAGGACCAGTATCGTCCGGGCCATGCGGATTACACCTACGACATGAAATACGGCATTCGTGATTATCGTGGGGGCGGCCGGTCCTCAGCGCGTGAAACAGCGATGCGCGTTGCCGCCGGAGCCATTGCCCGCAAGGTCATCCCCGGCGTGAGCATTCGCGCCGCCCTGGTGCAGATGGGGCCGGAGACCATCGACCGCACCCGCTGGGACTGGAACGAGGTGAACCAGAATCCGTTCTTCTGTCCGGACAAGGAGAAGGCCGCGTTCTTCGAGGGCTATCTCGATCGCATCCGCAAGGATGGCTCTTCCGTCGGCGCGGTGATCGAGGTGGTTGCAGAAGGCGTGCCTGCGGGTTGGGGTGCGCCCATCTATGGCAAGCTCGATGCGGATATTGCCTCAGCAATGATGTCGATCAACGCGGTCAAGGGCGTCGAGATCGGTGCTGGCATGGGGGCGGCTGCCTTGAAGGGCGAGGAGAACGCCGACGAGATGCGGCTTGGGAATGATGGCAGCATCCGCTTCT
>JANNFV010000375.1:0-2779 GCA_031380285.1 Hyphomicrobiales bacterium
AATCTGGTGAAACACCCAGGAAAAGCCATCCATGCGCTTTTCGAACAATGGTTCCAGTGCCTCCGGCGTCACATCGCGCCCGGTGAAGCCGGTGCCGCCCGTGGTGATGATGACATCAACAGCAGGGTCACTGATCCAGCCTCGCACTCTATCCCGGATTGCCTCGACATCGTCGGGGACAATCCCGCGATCCGCCAGACGATGCCCTGCGACGGTCAGACGCTCCACAAGCACGTCGCCAGAGCGGTCATCGCCCGGCTTGCGCGTGTCGGATACGGTCAGCACCGCGATCCCGACAGGGAGAAAAGGCTTCGTCTCATCGATGCGTGACATGATGGTCTCCTGCATCCTTGATCTGGAGGCGTCGCGGGCCTGCGTCAACCATTCGGCAAGCATGTTTGAGAAGAGGTTGATTCAAATGCGGCGGATTTCAAAGCCCGTTAACGCTGCTCCGCCAAGGCTGTTCTTCGGGCAATCGGAGAAAACAAGAAATGTTGGCGGCCCTTGATGCGCTGATCCAGAATGGACGCAACGGACGTGGACCTGTCGTGCTGCGACAGCTCTGTACGCTGTTTCTCAATGTGGGTGTCGATGGAGAAGCCAGCACCACCGGCCTGTTCGACGAGGTCATGGCGAATGTCGCAGCGGACCTCGATGACGAAACCGTCAGGTTCCTGGCTCCAGAACTGGGGCAGATGGCCAGCGTCCTTCCTGCATTTGCCGCCACGATGGCGAGTCGCTTCCATGAAATTGCAGCCCGGTCCGTGAGCCTGACACTGGCCGAACCGGCACTGCACACGCCAACACCTGAGACGGTGGCAGCAGCGCAGCCAGATGAGCAGCTTCCAGCACCTCTGATCATTCCTGAGCCTGAGGCCCCTGCGGCAACGCCGCGATTCATCGACAGGCGTGCAGCGCCCCGCTTGCCCGAGGAAGATGCGGAGAATCCGATCACCCTGGCGCGCCGGGCCAGCCCATCCGAGCTTCTGCAGATCGCGGCCTTGCCCAATCTGCCGGAAAACATCACCAACGTCCTGATCTCGCGCGGTGACCGCGAAGCGCTGCAGCGGGCGCTGCAGAACCCCACCGCGAGCTTTTCCAAGTCCAGCCTCACCACATTGGCGGAACTCGCCCCGAGCGACCGCATGCTGAAGGATGCATTGCTGGCACGCGAAAACCTGCCGGAAGCCATCGTGGAGCGCCTGCTGCCTTTCCTGGCGCTCGACACCAAGGCGCGGGCCTTGATGACAGGCGTTCCATTTGGCCGCGACGAAGCCCGCGCAGCCTTGTCGCTGGCGGAAAACGACCTGGCCTCCTCTGATCGCAACGGGCAGGACGTCATCAGCGTGGAAGCGTGCCTGTCCTGCCTCGATGAAGGTTCCATGACCGCCAGCGAAGTGATCACCGTCCTGGCACGCGACATCCGCGTCGCGGAACTTGCCGATTTCGCCGCGAGACGCCTGGGCATCGCCCACATCTGCGCCTTCAATATCCTGTCAGGGCGGCTGGATCACGCGGTGGCCGTTCTGGTGCGCGCGCTCGACGGGGACAGCAGCGTCATGGAAGGCGTGATGACGATGCGGCGGCGCTGCGGTTGCCGCGAAGCGAAGGAATCCCGCAGCGCCTTCGCCACCGGGCAGCGTTATTCTGTCGAAGCCGCGCAGGATCTGATCCGTCGCATGGACGCCATCGGGTTCATACAGACCCCACATGACGCCTTGGCAAGGGAGATCGCCGCAGAGCCCGAAAAAGATCACCTTTTGCTTCAGGCGGCCTGACCCGGCTCAGCCAGCACCAGCCGTAAAAGTGTTGCACTGGCCAATCTGGCCACCCTGCAAGCCTTGCATGAACCAGCGTGTGCGCTGTTCGGACGAACCGTGGGTGAAGCTGTCCGGCACCACATAGCCTTGCGCCTGCTTCTGCAGCTTGTCGTCGCCGATGGCCTGGGCGGCATTCATGGCCTCGCGCACGTCGCCTTCGTCGAGCTTGATCATGGTGCGGGCGTGGTGGGCCCAGGCTCCGGCCAGGCAGTCCGCCATCAGCTCCACGCGGACCGAGAGCGCATTCGCCTCCTTGCGGGAGACCTGCTTCTGCCGTTCCTGCACCTGCGGCAGGATGCCGAGCTGGTTCTGGATATGGTGGCCGATCTCGTGGGCGATGACATAGGTGTAGGCGAAATCGCCGCCCGCCCGCATCTTGCCCTGCATCTCCTGGAAGAACGACAGGTCGAGATAGACGCTGCGGTCGTTCGGACAATAGAACGGCCCCATGGCCGATTGCGCGCCGCCGCAGCCAGAGCGGGTCGCGCCCGAGAACAGCACGAGCCTTGGCTCGACATAGCGCTGGCCTTCGCCGCCGCGGACCAACTGGCCGGCCTGCTGGGGCAGGACCTGCTTCCAGACCTGCTCGTTGGCTTCGAAGATCTTCGAGGCGAACTGGCCCAGCTCGTCCTTTACCGGGCCCGTGCGGCCGCTGGAGGAGCCTTGCGTCAGGCTTCCCGCGCCGCGCGACACCAGTTCCGCCCCGCCCATGATGATGCGCGGATCGATGCCGAGAAACCACGCCAGCGCGCCGGCCACCAGCATGCCGCCGATGCCGAGTCCGCCGCCCCGCATCATGCCACCGCCACCGCCGCCCGAACCCCTGCGATCCTCGACATTGTCCGATTGGCCGACGTCATCCAGGCGCATGATACGTGTCTCCAGCTTCCGCAGCGCAGTTTCGGGCATCCCGGCCCCCGGCGCAAGAGCAAGCGGATCGGCCCCAGGGCAATCGCTTG
>JANNFV010000156.1:0-4324 GCA_031380285.1 Hyphomicrobiales bacterium
GACCGTCCACTGACGGTTGTCATGGCTTCGTTACTTCGCATCTCGAAGATAGAATTCGTCAATACATTCAGCATATCATTAAAACTATAGTTTGGTCTGCGCCACTTTTCGGCGCATTGCAGCCTGATGGAGACCGACATGCTGGGTCAGGTTTTGTTGCATAGTGACGAGGAGGAGCCGCGTGCAATCCGTCAGCGCTGCCTGCTGCAGGGCCGTCTGGCTTTCAATCTGCGAAGCTCGACACTGGATTGCACGGTCCGCAACATCTCGAAATCCGGTGCGCGCCTCGTCTTCACCAATCCGACTGTCTTACCCCAGGAATTCGACCTGCATATCGAAGCGCACGGCGTCACGCACAAGGCTCGGCTTGTCTGGTCGACCGGGGCAGCGGCAGGCGTGCGCTTCCTGTAACGCGCCGCACACGTTGCGGTGAGCAGCGCAGCCGCAGGCTTGCATCATTCCAGGGCATTGATCATGGTCGGCATGAACGAGGTTCCATGCCTGATATCACGCTCACCGGTGTCCTGATTGCCGGATTGTTGTCCTTCCTCAGCCCTTGCGTGCTGCCACTCGTGCCGCCCTATCTCGCCTATATGGCTGGCACCAGCGTGTCTGCCGTCACCGGTGGGGCACAGCGCTTCAACCCGCGTGTGCTTGCGGCGTCCTGCCTCTTTGTCCTGGGGTTTGCGACTGTGTTCATCCTGCTGGGTGCAGGCGCGTCGTCGCTTGGCGGCGTGCTGCGGCGTCACTCGGAGGTGCTGGCGACCGTGGCCGGGATCGCCATCATCGTCATGGGCCTGCATTTCCTTGGCGTCTTCAGGATTGCCCTGTTCTACCGCGAGGCGCGGTTTCAGGTCACCAAGCCGGCAAGCCTGGCGGGGGCCTATCTCATGGGGCTGGCCTTTGCTTTCGGCTGGACGCCCTGCATCGGCCCGGTTCTCGGGTCGGTCATGGCGGTGGCGGGGGCACAAGCGACGGTGGGGCAGGGCATGGGTCTGCTGGCGGTCTATTCGCTTGGCCTGGGCATTCCGTTCCTGCTCGCTGCCCTGTTCATGGGGCCATTCACCCGGGCCATGGGCCGCTTGAAGGGCCATATGGCCCTGATCGAGAAGGTGGTGGGGGCCTTGCTGGTGCTCACGGGCCTGGCATTTCTCACGGGTGGCATCGCGACAGCGAGCTACTGGCTGCTGGAGACATTTCCGGCGCTGGGGCGGCTGGGGTAATCCAAATGCCATCTGGACAGCCCCGATCCGTCATGGACGGGCTTGACCCGTCCATCCATGTCTTGCTTGCCTGAAAAACGTGGATAGCCGCTCAAGTGCGGCCATGACGTGTCGTCGTCCAACCGCAGCGCCCCATAAAAAAACCGCCGGATCACTCCGGCGGTTTCATGTGTCTTTTCAGAGGGTTATCGCGAGATCAATCCTCGACGTAGGTGATCTTGTCGCCGACCTTCTTCCAGGTGTACATCACGTAGTCAGGACGGGTGATGTCGCCCTTCTTGTCGTACTTCAGGTCGCCGATGACGGTCTTGAAGGTCACGCCCGAGCTGATGTACTCGGCCATCTTCTTCGAATCGACCGACTTGATGGCTTCGGCTGCCTGCGCGAACACCTGCACGCCAGCATAGCTGTAGAGCGTGTACGCCTCAGGATCGATACCCTTGGCCTTGAACGCCGCGACGGCATCCTTGGCTTCCGGACGCTTGCGCGGGTCCGGCGAGTAGGTCATCAGCGTGCCTTCCGCACCCGGACCTGCGATGGTCGCGAATTCGGCCGAGGTGATGCCGTCGCCCGACATCATCGGAGCACGGACCTGCTGGTCGCGCATCTGGCGCACGATCAGGCCGCCTTCGGTGTGCAGGCCGCCCCAATAGACGAGATCGACGCCCGCCGCCTTGATCTTGGTGATCAGGGCCGAGAAGTCCTTCTCGCCGACATTGACGCCTTCATACATCACTTCCTTGATGTTGGCGGCATTCATCGCCTTGCGTGTTTCGTCGGCCAGGCCCTGGCCGTACGGCGTCTTGTCATGGACGATGGCGATCTTCTTGCCAGCGAAGTTCTTGGCCAGAAAGGATGCCGCAACAGCACCCTGCTGGTCATCGCGACCGCAGGTGCGGAACACGTTCCACAGGCCACGCTCGGTGATTTTCGGGTTGGTCGCCGATGGTGTGATCATGATCGCGCCATTCTCGGCATAGACCGACGAGGTTGGCAGCATGACGCCCGAGTTGAAGGGGCCGATGACATGGCGGACACCTTCCGACGTCAGCTTGTTGGCGACCGAAACGCCCTGGGCTGGTTGCGAGGCATCATCACCAACGACGGTGACGATCTTGCGACCCAGGATGCCACCCTTGGCATTCAGATCGGTGACAGCCTGGTTGGCACCATCGGTAAGCTGCTTGCCGAAGGCAGCGTTGGGGCCGGTGATCGGGCCGATGATGCCCATCTTCAGATCCTGCGCATAGGCTGCCGTGCTCAGCACTGTGCTGAGCGCGATGCCCGCGAGAAGGCTTCTGCGGTTCATGTGGTATCTCCCATTTCTGTTCCCGGGTCTTCCGCTCCCGGACGCGGTTTTGGAGGGCCAACCGGCGTCTCTGGGGGCTAATCAAGCCCTTTTTGACGCCGTTGTCATCCGAAAAGGTAAAACGCTTGCCTTCTCATTTCCGGCGCCAGGACAAAGGTCCGGCGCCCTGGAAAGCAAACGAGTATTGCGTGCGCATCTGCTCGGCCCTGCGCATCCGCCAGCCAATCGTTGCCGCTGCCATAAGCACAACGAAATCAACCAGATAGAAGTAGAGACTGAGCAGCGTGCCCTCAAACAGAGCATAATGGATGAAGCGCACGCCGCAATTCAGCAGCAGCACATAGACCGGCAGCATGGCAAACGGCTTCCAGGTCTGCGCCACAGCGCGCCCCATCTGCCACGCCGCAGCCCCGCCCATCACCACCGTGACCAGCACGAACAGCCAGGCCGAATGCTCTTCGTAGAGGATGCCTTGCATCAGTTGTGCTCCGTTTCGGGCAGGCGGCCATCGGCAGTCGGCCGTCGGTGAAGGGGTGAAGCGTCACCCGAAATCCTCATCCTGAGCCTGTCGAAGGATCGAGAATTTTGAAACCGCGACACAGCGGCCTCGCCCTTCGACAGGCTCAGGGTGAGGCCGAATGAACCGCCCCGACTGCCGACTGCCGATGGCCCACTGCCTTGCATCAATGTCTCCCGCCTTCGAGATAGGCCGACTGCACGCGGGGATCGGCGAGCAATTCCTTGCCGGTGCCAGTCATGGTGATCAGGCCGTTGACCATCACATAGGCGCGGTGCGCCAGTTTCAGGGCATGGAAGGCGTTCTGCTCCACCAGGAACACGGTCATGCCCTCGCGCTTGTTGACGTCCTTGATCACCTCGAAAATCTGCCGGACGATGATGGGTGCGAGACCCAGAGACGGTTCATCGAGCAGCAGGAGCTTGGGGCGGCACATCAGCGCACGGGCAATGGCGAGCATCTGCTGTTCGCCGCCTGACAAGGTACCCGCGCGCTGCTCGAGGCGCTCCTTCAGGCGCGGGAAGATGGCGCAAATCTTCTCCAGGTCATCCTTGAAATACTGCATGCCCGGCACGGCCGAACCCATCTGCAGGTTCTCGAACACGGTCATGCGCGGAAACACCCGCCGCCCTTCCGGTGACTGCGCGATGCCCAGCTTGGCAATAT
The DNA here is from genome assembly GCA_031380285.1 of Hyphomicrobiales bacterium. Classification (GTDB taxonomy): domain Bacteria; phylum Pseudomonadota; class Alphaproteobacteria; order Rhizobiales; family Beijerinckiaceae; genus JADCCX01. The sequence continues at coordinate 3,716 of JANNFV010000156.1, forward strand.
CATGCGTCTCGGTGCGCGTAATGTCCTGGCCCTTGTAGATGACCTGGCCTTCACGCGCCTGCGGATTGCCGAAGATCGTCATCATCAGGGTCGACTTGCCAGCGCCATTGGCACCGATCAGCGTGACGATCTCGCCCTCGTTGACATCCAGATCGACGCCTTTCAGCGCGATGATCTTGCCGTAATAGGTCTTCACGCCCCTGATCTGGAGCAGGGGCTTCGGCGTGGTGGTGGCGACAGCGGCGCTCATAATCCGACCTCCGCCTCGATCTTGGCGACCTCGTCCTCGTCTTCTGCGCCCAGATACGCTGCGATGACCTTCGGATCGTTCTGCACCTCTTTCGGCGTGCCATCCGAAATCTTGGTGCCGTAGTCGAGCACCACGACATGGTCGGAAATTTCCATCACGACCGACATATCATGCTCGATCAGCAGCAGCGATGTTCCCTGCTCATCGCGGATCATGCGCAGCAGCGTGTTGAGTTCCGCGCTTTCGCGGGGATTGAGGCCCGCCGCCGGTTCATCCAGGCAGAGCAGTTTCGGATCGGTGCACATAGCCCGGGCGATCTCCAGCCTGCGCTGGTCGCCATAGGGCAGGTCGCCGGCGGG
>JANNFV010000380.1:0-2551 GCA_031380285.1 Hyphomicrobiales bacterium
GCCGAGATCGGCTTGACCAGGAATTCGGTGACTCCGGCATCGCGGGCTTCGGTGACGCGTTTGCGCTCGGCATGACCCGTCACCATGATGATCGGGACATAAGGGTTGGAACTCGTCTCGGGCTGGCGGATCATGCGCGTCAGTTCAATGCCGTCGAAGATCGGCATCGCCCAATCGGTGATCACGATATCGGGCGAGTAGGAACTGAACGCTTCGAGGCCCGCCGCGCCGTCCTCCGCCTCATAGGCCTCGCGCACGCCAAAGCCGTGCAGCAGGGCGCGGATGATCCGGCGCATATGGTTGTTGTCGTCGACGATGAGGAAGCGCAGGCGGCTGCATTCAACGCTGAACATGGTACGCAACTCCGTCCGGGCTAACCGCCGGACACAGGTTCCGTTATGCGCGATGATGCTTAACGCCGGGTTTCATTTGTCGCGAATGTCGATCCCGGCAAGGGTCGAAGGCGGCAGGTTGCGGCTTTTGCCCAGAGCGTTCAGGAACTCCAGGGTGATCGCCGCGACGGCCCGGGAGACTTCATTGTCGCCGTTTGCAGCAAGCTGAAGATGGCCGGCATTCGGGATGATCGCCAGGCGTTTCGATCCGGGCGGAAGGCCTGCGAAGGCGCTCAGGCGTGTCTCGATCCCACCGTCTGAGCCGTGGTCTCGTGTTCCCGTGATCATCAGCACAGGTTTGCTCACACCATCCCAGGCACCCCGGTCGTACGTAAAGCCGACGCCTTGCGGTGAAATCGCCACATAGGCATCGAAACGGTTGCCGCCGAAACGACCAAAGCGGCCGACGGCACCGGCTTCCAGCATCGTTGTCATGGCCCCCATGGAATGGCCGGCCAGAACCAGGCGGGAGGGGCGGCAGCCTCTTGCAGTCTCGGCGATCGCCGCATCGAGATCGAGAAAGCGCAAGCGATGCAGGGCTGGCGTCGTGGTGGCATCGAGGATGCCCTGCTTGGGTGAGACACTGAACACAGCCTTGCGGAAGGCTTCGCCACCGCTTTCCCGATGTCCCATCACAAGCACGCGCCAGCCTTGGGCCGCCATGGCGCGCGCCAGACCGGTGTTGCCGTTCTCGTTGCCGCCAAAACCGTGAGAGATGATCATGGCGGGACCGCAACCGCTGGCTGCTCCGTAGCGTTTCACCGGCGTTGTGCCGCCATCCGAGCGCGGCAGGCTTTGCGTCTGGGCCAGTGATGGTGTGATGCAAGGGCTCAAGATCAGCGCAAAGGCGGTGAGAGCGGTGGGCAGGCGCATGGTGATACTCCATTCCATGGGGACAGGTCAGCACATCGCGCTGACGATACTGCTGGAAGGCTTCTGGCGTGTTTCTGGAGTGTAAAGTTGTTGATGCGCCGCCAAGCAGCGTCAATGCCCGAACTGCTCCCGCAGGATGCGCTCGTCGAGGCTGTGGCCGGGATCGTGCAGGATGATGATGTCCATGCTCCGGTCGAGCTGGATATCCACCTGGCGCACGGCCCTGATCTCGGAATGGTCGGCCACGGCAGCCACCGGGCGCTTTTCCGCTTCCAGCACCTCGATGCTGACGCTGGCGTGGTCTGGCAGCAGGGCACCATGCCAGCGGCGCGGGCGAAAGGGTGATATCGGCGTCAGGGCCAGCAGGGGGCTGTTCAACGGCAGGATCGGGCCATTGACCGAGAGGTTGTAGGCGGTGGAACCGGCTGGCGTGGCGAGAAGCACACCATCGGCGATCAGTTCCTCCAGCCGCGTCTTGCCATCCACGAGAATGCGCAGCTTGGCTGCCTGGTAGGACTGGCGCAGCAGATGCACCTCGTTGATCGCACGCGCCGTCTTGACGCGGCCCTTGATATCAGTCGCCCGCATGAGCAGCGGATGCACCGTGCTGCGCTTGGCGGACGCCAGCCGTTTCGACAGGCCGGTGGCGCGATAATCGTTCATGAGAAAGCCGACCGAACCCCGGTTCATGCCATAGATCGGTTTCCCGCTCCCCATGAGCTGGTGCATGGTTTGCAGCATCAGCCCGTCGCCGCCCAGTGCCACGACAACATCCGCATCGCCCAGCGGCACATCGCCGTAGCGGCTGGCGAGATGGGCCGCAGCCTCCTCCGCGTCAGGCGAACCGCTGGAGACGACGGCGATCTTGATTGAGCTGGTCTTGGCGGAAGGCATGCTGATCGGGACTGCAAGGAAAACCGGGATCGGGAACCCGCTTATACGGACTTCCGACGGCTTTGACATCTCAAACGAGAAAGGACGCTGGAGGGATGCTCCAGCGTCCTTTCAGAAAGCTCGATCAATGCAGACGATCAGACCGATGGGCTCCAGGCCATCGGCAACAGGCGGTAGCCTGCGCCATCCTTGACGATGTGTCCGGTCGCCGGGAAGGGCGCGTGGTAGAACGCCACCTGCAGCTTGTCGGCAATGGCCATGTCCAGCATCTTGCGGCGCGTTGCCTCGGCGGCGGCACCGTCCATGTCGAAGATGGCGTGCCAGCCGGGGTTGGTGACGAAGAGGGCAGGGGTGTTCGTGGTATCGGACAGCGCCAGCAGCTTGCCACCCAC
>JANNFV010000184.1:0-1548 GCA_031380285.1 Hyphomicrobiales bacterium
ATAGCGCGGCTGGATTTGGTCTTCATCGGGCCAGCTTCGTCAATCGGCTCGCCGATGACATTCATGATGCGGCCCAGTGTCTCTTCGCCCACGGGCACCGAGATCGGCACGCCGGTGTCGCGCACGGGCTGGCCGCGCACGAGGCCCTCCGACACGTCCATGGCGATGCAGCGCACGGCGTTCTCGCCCAGATGCTGCGCCACTTCGAGGACAAGACGCTGCCCGTTGTTCGTGGTTTCCAGCGCGTTCAGGATCTCGGGCAGCTTGCCCTCGAACTGCACGTCGACGACAGCGCCGATGACCTGGCTGATACGCCCGGTGGCGTTGGACAGCTTCACGGCTGGAGCTTTCGGGGCTGCTGCTGCCTTGGCAGTTGTTGCCTTGGCTGCGGCCTTTGCCGGGGCTGCCTTGACGGGGGCTTTTGCTGCTGCTTTTGCCATGTTCGGTTCTCCAGTCGTATTATCAGAGGATGGTCAGCGTCACGGGCACATTGCCGCGCGTGGCCTTGGAATAGGGGCAGATGGTGTGGGCGTCCTCAACGAGGGCCTTCACCTTGGCCGGGTCTTCACCCGGAATGGTCACCGTCAGCTCGGCGGTCAGCGCAAAGCTCGTCTCGTCCTTGTTCAGCGTCACGGCGCAGGTCACCTGCGCGCGGTCGGCATTGACGCCGTGCTTCTTCGACAGCGCGATCACGGCCTGGCCAAAGCAGGAGGACCAGCCCATGGCGAAAAGCTGCTCGGGGTTCATGCCATCGGGACCGCCGGGAGCCAGCTCCTTCGGCAGGCTCATGCCCAGCACCATCTTGCCGCCTTCCAGCGATGTGCGGCCATTGCGACCACCGCCGGTGGTGGCATGTGTCGTCATCAGAGGGGTCAGTGTCATGGTCATGTCTCCTTACAGCGCTTCCGCGCCGGAAATGATCTCGATGAGTTCCTTCGTGATCATCGCCTGTCGCGTGCGGTTGTAGATCTGGGTCTGCTTCTTGATCATCTCGCCCGCGTTGCGGGTCGCGTTGTCCATGGCGGACATGCGCGAACCTTGCTCGGAGGCGGCATTTTCGAGCAGCGCACGGAACACCTGGACCGAGATGTTGCGGGGCAGGATGTCGGCCAGAAGCTCTTCCTGCTCCGGCTCGTAATCGTAGGACACATCTGACGAGGATGCGACGGCGGGAATTTCCAGCGGGATCATCTGCTGCGCCGTCGGAATCTGCGCGATCACCGACTTGAAGCGCGAGTAGAACACGGTGGCGACATCGAACTGGCCTTCCGCGAACATCTCGCGGATGCGGCGTCCCACCTGGTCGGCCTCGGTGAAGCTGATCTGCTTGACCGCGCGGAATTCCATCTGCTCGACGATCAGTTTCTCGTATTGACGCTTGAGCTGGTCCTGGCCCTTCTTGCCGACCGTGAAGATTTTCACGGTCTTGCCAGCGGCCAGCAGCCTGTTGATATGCTCACGCGCCAGACGCACGATGCTCGAGTTGAAGGCACCGCACAGGCCGCGTTCCGAGGTGCAGACCACGAGCAGGTGCACCTGATCCTTGCC
>JANNFV010000212.1:0-4007 GCA_031380285.1 Hyphomicrobiales bacterium
GTTTTGGAAAATTTTATCCCAATTCGAGATGGCAGCAACGCTAACTGCGCTGAGAAGACTAATCACTGCCATTCCATTACCTTTTCCCTGAACGGATTTCCTTTTCCTGAAGAGCCCGCCATTCCTGCGACAGGGTGATCCGATAAAGGACCTGTTGGTGCTTTGTCGATCCATCGCCCAAACGCCTCGCGGCCTGTGCGTGGACTTCCGGCGATTGCTCCTTGATTATTTTCGATAGAGCATCAAGGCTCGGCCTTTCAGGTTGGCTCATCGCCGCCGCGACCCGCTTTTCAACGGCATCGGCCGACATCCCATCAACCTCGTCGGTGAAGGACTTCACCCCCCAGATTTCAAGCGTCCTGGCGTGCATCTTGTCGGGAGGCTGCGCCCAATATTCGCGATTGTAAATGATCCGTGTCAGCGCCATTCTGAAAGTGCAGTAAACCCGCCGGTTTGAAAATGCGGTTTTCTTCCGTTCATCTTCTTCAACCTCTTCTATTTTTAAGCTCTTCTTCCGCGGTTCTGGCTCTTCTTCCTCCCAGCCGTTTTCGCCATCGATCCGCCTGACTGGCGGCATCATGGTCGCTTCGTTCCCGGAGCGGGCCATGACTCGACAGCGACGACGCAAGTGCCACAACTGCAATCAGTTGTACGTCCCCGACCCGCGCAACCGTTGGCACCAGACCCACTGCTCTCAGCCCGCTTGTCAGACGGCGCGCAAGGCCCTCAGCCAGCAGCGCTGGCTGCGTTCACCCGGCGGCCGCGACTACTTCAAGGGCTCCGCCAACGTCCAACGCGTTCAGGCCTGGCGCAAGGCCCATCCCGGCTACGCCCGCAAGCGCCCCAAGTCGTCTCCGCCGTTACAAGATGTCTTGCCGCCACAAACCCCGCCCGCGCCTGACGTTACGCAGGAGTTAAACCGCTTCCCGTTACAAGTCTTCTCGTCCACAGAAGGTCTTCTTCTGATTGGACTTATCGCCCACTTAACCGGTTCCCCGTTACAAGAGGACATCGACCGCACCACCCAGCGCCTGCTACTCTTGGGTCGTCAGGTTGGCGCCCCCACGATGGCCTCTCGGCGAGGAATACCTCATGCCAGTCAAGAAACGCATCCTGTGCAGGCTTCGCCTGCGCCGGATTCCTGCCCAGTTCAACTGGGTCGATCACCGCTTGGTTCGGGATAGACACCTTTCCGGTTGCTCCGCCCAGGCTTTGGCTCTTTACCTATTCCTCGTCACTGTCTCCGACGCCGAGGGCTTGAGCTATTATTCGGATCGCAGTATTTCGGCGATGCTACGATTCATGGACGCCCCCGTGCTCGATCGCGCACGCCGGGAATTGCTCGCCGCCCAACTGATCGCCTACGAGCGGCCGCTTTACCAGGTCCTCGACTTGGATGAGGCTATGTTCGCGCCCCGCCAGCAAAACAACCAGCCGCCCGCATCTCTCGGAGAGTTGCTCCAGAAGACAGGCTTGCTATGATTGACTACGAACTCTACTGCAAGATCCGGGACTACCATCAGAACCGCCATTTGAGCGTGCCGCAGATTGCCCGTGAATTGCAACTCGACGAGCGCACCGTCACCCGCTGGCTCAACACAGGCAAATACAAGGCCCGCGAAACCGTGCGCCGACCCACCAAGCTAGATCCCCACAAAGCCCAGATCGTTCGCTGGCTGGAATCGCATCCCTACACAGCCACGCAAGTCTTTCTCATGCTAAAGGAGAACGGCTATACCGGCGGGATCACCGTTGTCAAAGACTATGTCCAGCATGTGCGGCCCGTCCGCGCACCCGCGTTCCTGAGCCTGGCTTTCGCTCCGGGCGACTGCGCCCAGGTGGACTGGGGGCAGCAGGGTTCCATTGCAGTGGGCAACACAAAGCGCCGTCTGAGCTTCTTTGTCATGGTTCTCTGCCACAGCCGCATGCTGTATGTGGAGTTCACTCCATCAGAGACAATGGAGCACTTTCTGGCCTGCCATCAGAATGCCTTTACCTTCTTTGGCGGCGTGCCTGCCAACATCATGCTGGACAATCTCAAATCCGCCGTCCTCCAGCACGCTATTGGCGAGAAGCCAGTCTTCAATGCACGCTACAAAGACTTCGCCGACCATTTCGGCTTCACTGTCAAACCCTGCGGCGTGCGGAAGCCCCAGGAAAAGGGCCGCGTCGAAAATGCCGTGGGCTATGTGAAGAAGAACTTCCTCTCCGGCCGGGATTTCACCGACTTCGTTTGCGTCAATCCCGCAGCCAGACTATGGCTGGATACCATCGCCAATGTCCGAATCCACGGCACCACCCATCGAAAGCCTTTGGAGATCTTTGATGATGAAAAACAAAGTCTTCGAAAACTATCCATCCAACCCTACGACGTCGGCGTCATCCGCCAAGTTCGCGCCACCAGCCAGTTCCGCGTCACCCTCGACACAAATACCTATTCCGTCCCCGCCGCCTTTGCTTCAGCGGCTTTGACGATGAAGGTCTATCCCGACCATCTATGTGTCTTTCACCAGGATCAATTGATCGCCAGACACCCGCGTCGCTATGACAGGCACATCGATATCGAGGATCCGGACCACGTCCGGGAATTGCTATTTCAGCGCCGCAAAGCCAGCGACCAGAAACTGCTGCTGCGCCTGCTGGCTCTCACACCCAAAGCTGCCGACTTTCACCGCGAATTGCAGCACCGCCGCCTGAACGCCGCCCAGCACGTCCGCAAGATCGTGGCTTTGAGCGAGATTCATGGCCTCGAAAAAACAGCCCGCGCCATTGACGATGCTGTCGAGTTCCAGGCCTTCAGTTCCGAGTACATCGCCAACCTGCTCGAACAGCGCCTGCGCCTGCTCCCAGAACCCGCCGCTTTGCATCTCACACGCCGCGAAGATCTGCTCGACCTTCAATTGCCAGAACCCGATCTTTCCGTCTATGCGACGGAGGCGGATTCCAGCCCCGATCATAGCCTGGATCAACCCCAGGCACCCACGCCAACTTCAGGAGACACCCATGAGCCAAACCCAGGACCGCCCCAGGACCCTCTTTTCCAATGAGGAACTCGCCGCCAACCTGTCCTACCTCAACCTGCCTTTTATCCGCGAACACTTTGAAGACGTCGCCCGCCGGGCTGCCCAGGATCAATCCGCCCACCTCGATTTCCTAGGCAAACTCATCGACGGTGAAGCCGCCCACCGTCGCGACCGCGCCATCCAGCGCCGCATCCAGTAGGCTCGCTTCCCGCTATTAAAAACCTTGGAGCAGTTTGATTTCACCTGGCCCGCCAAGATCAACCGCGCCCAGATTCAGAACCTCTTTCGTCTCAAATTCATCGCCGACAAAGCCAACATACTATTGGTCGGCGGCGTCGGCCTAGGCAAATCACACCTGGCCATCGCGCTGGGCCACGCCGCCGTTCTGGCCGGACACAGCGTCCTCTTCACCTCCGCCATCGACATCATCAATTCACTCGCCGCTGCCCAGAACGTCGGTCGCTTTGTCGCAGAACAGAAGAAATACCTCCGCCCCGACGTCCTCGTCATCGACGAAGTCGGCTATCTCCCCATCGACAAACACGGAGCCGACATCCTGTTTCAGATCATCAGCAAACGCTATGAACGGGGCTCAATCCTGCTGACCACCAACAAAGTCTTCAAGCAGTGGCCGTCGATCTTCAACAACGACACCACCCTCACCGCCGCCATCCTCGACCGCGTCCTGCATCACGCTGAAACCGTCGTCCTGGAAGGCAAAAGCTACCGCATGAAAGACCGCATCGACCCGTAACTGCGTCCCGTCAACGGCCAAAACTCCCGTCGCCCGCCCCTCCGTTTTTCACCGCATTTTCAAACCGGCCGATTCACCGCATTTTCGCACCGGCGCTGACATGACGCGCATGGTCGGACGGGGCGGCACGGATTTCAACCCCGTCATGAACCCCGCTTTCTTGAAGAAGCACCGGCCGGAAGGAGTGGTTGTGTTCACGGACGGATATGGCCCGGCGCCGGAGGTCGGCC
>JANNFV010000219.1:0-2347 GCA_031380285.1 Hyphomicrobiales bacterium
CACCAAGCGTCGCCACATCCTCGCTCTCGCAGAAGATCAATGCTGCCGGAGCACGCCCGGTCAACGCCAGATCAAGCATCACGCCAGAACCCGTGCAGGAGCCGCGCGTCGAAGGCATCATGAGGATGCTGCCTGTCACGCAATGGCCATTCAGGGGATGATGGACATCGATGATGCGGCCCGTGGCGGGGTCTATCCCACCCCAGAAGCTCAAAGGCTCGCTGGTCGATATAACGGGGCCGAACGCCGTTCCGCCAAGAATGGAGAGGGCCGAGCGTCCCGTTGGTTGCTGCATCGTGTCACCAGTACATCGCGGAACAGCCGCAAAATCTGCAGAGGACGATACTGCAGTTCGCCTGCAGCGCCGAATCCGCTTGGGATCAAGCCAGCAGCCGCGTCATCGGCCTTGCACCGATTTCTTGCCGCTCCCTGCCCAACAGGTATAGTCTTGCTGTTCAGTCTGCGGCGGAGAACCCATGCTTATCAGGTTTGGCTACGAGATAACCGTGAGCTGTCAGCAGTCGACCGAGATGGTTTGCCTGCTCAGCGCACATGCAGAACGCGACGCGGACATGCAGAAGCCGGAGACATTCACGGCCAATCCGGCGATCCGCCACAGCACCTACCGCGACCTGTTCGGCAACACCTGCCGCCGCTTCAGGGCACCCATGGGCGACATGACCATTCGCAGCGATGGCGTGATCAAGGACCACGGCGTGCTTGATCCCTTCGTACCCGAAGCTCAAGAGGTTCCCGTCAGCGAACTCCCGGACGAGACCCTCGTCTATCTGATGGGCAGTCGCTATTGCCAGACTGACCTGCTCAGCCAGATCGCCTGGGACCAGTTCGGCCACATGCTGCCGGGCTGGAGCAGGGTCCAGGGCATCTGCGATTTCGTCAACAACCACATCGCTTTCGATTACATGGCGGCCTCATCGACGCGGGGCGCTTTCGAGGCTTATCATGGCAGGACTGGCGTGTGCCGCGATTACGCCCACCTCGCCATCACGCTGTGCCGCTGCATGAACATCCCGGCGCGTTACGTGAACGGGCATCTGGGTGACATCGGCGTGAAGGTGATCGACCCGATGGATTTCAGCGCCTGGATCGAGGTCTGGCTTGGCGGGCGCTGGCATACCTTCGACCCGCGCAACAACATCCGCCGTATTGGCCGCATTGTCGTGGCGCGGGGGCGTGACGCCGCCGATATCCCGCTGATCAACTCTTTCGGCCCGCACATCCTGAAGGCATTCAACGTGTGGACCTATGATCTGGCAAACCCGCCACCCAGTGCGCTCGCCATGGAAGCGGGCCACATGGCCGGTCAGGTCGCCTGAAGTTGCCGTTGAAGCTGCGGACAGAGCGGCCTTCTCCCTTGGGAGAAGGCAAGTTCACCACGCTCAAAACGCCAGCTTCCGCGCCCGCTTCACCTGCGGGATTGCCTCGATCTTGGCGATCAGGGCATCATCCACGGGGCTGTCCACGGCCACGTAGCAGATCGCATCGCCACCGGCCCGGTCACGCCCCAGGTTGAACGTCGCGATGTTGACATTCGCCGCACCCATGAGTGACCCGAACGCGCCGATGAAGCCCGGTTTGTCGGCGTTGCGCACATAGATCATGTGCGGCGCGAAGGCCGCGTCCACCTTGATGTCGCGAATCTCGGTGATGCGCGGGATGCCGTCGGAGAGCACCGTGCCTGCCGCGTGGCGGCTCATGTCTTCGGCGTCCACGTAGATCTTGATGCGGCTCTCGCCATCTTCCGCTGCATCCCTTGTGGTTTCCTCCACCTTGATGCCCTTCTCCTTGGCGATCGCAGCAGCGTTGACCATGTTGATGCCCGGCATGAACGGGCGCAGCGCACCGGCAATGGCCGCCGCCGTCATCGGCTTGGTGTTCAGTTCCGTAACCTTGCCCTCATAGACCACGCGGATGCCCTTCACCGTGGCTTCTGTCAGTTGGCCCAGGAACGAACCCAGCTTTTCCGCCAGCGCCACGAAGGGCTTGACCCGTGGTGCTTCCTCCGCCGAAATCGACGGGAAGTTGACCGCGTTGGTGATCGCGCCGCGCAGCAGATAATCCGACATCTGTTCCGCCACCTGCAAGGCCACATTCTCCTGCGCCTCGTTGGTGGACGCGCCGAGATGCGGCGTGCAGATCACGTTGGGCAGGCCGAACAGCACATTGGACGATGCGGGCTCTTCCGCGAACACGTCAAACGCCGCACCGGCAACATGGCCTGACTTCAATGCATCGGCGAGCGCGTCCTCATCCACCAGACCGCCGCGCGCGCAATTGATGATCCGCACGCCCTTCTTGGTCTTGGCCAGCGCCTCGCGTGACAGGA
>JANNFV010000280.1:0-11389 GCA_031380285.1 Hyphomicrobiales bacterium
TCGCTTCGTGCTGGGCTACGGCACCTGCCAGCGCAACATGGGCCTGCTGATCGCGGCACTGGGAGCGTCTCCCCGAAGACGACGTTCCTGTTCTTCGCGCTTGCGCAGTTCCCGATCTATCTGATGCCGATGATGGTGAAGCCGCTGGCGAAGCGGTTTCGGGTGGACAAAGCGGACTGACGGTTGCCCTCCCCGGCCTTGAGGATTACCACAACCCTCATGTCCCGCCCCATCATCATATCCCCCTCGATCCTCTCCGCCGATTTCTCGGCACTGGGCGCAGATGTCGAGGCCATTGACCGGGCCGGTTGTGACTGGGTGCATTGCGATGTGATGGACGGGCATTTCGTGCCGAACATCTCGTTTGGCCCCGATATCCTGAAATCCATCCGTCCCAGGACGAAGAAGTTCTTTGATGTGCATCTGATGATTGCGCCGGTGGACCTTTATGTCGAGGCGTTCGCCAAGGCGGGGGCGGATCTGATTTCGCTGCATGTCGAGGCTGGTCCCCATGCGCATCGCTCGCTCAAGCTCATCAAGAGCCTGGGCAAGAAAGCGGGCATCGTGCTGAACCCGCAGACCTCCGAAACGGCCATCGAGCATCTGCTGCCCTTCGTCGATCTGGTGCTGGTCATGACGATTTCGCCCGGCTTTGGCGGGCAGGCCTTCGAGCCCTCGATGCTGGAGAAAATCCGCCGCATCAACGCCATGATTGGCGACAGGCCGATCGATCTGGAGATCGACGGGGGCTGCACGCCGGAAAACGCCGGGGCCATCGCCAGGGCTGGCGCCAATGTGCTGGTGGCAGGGTCAGCCGTGTTCAAGGGCGGACCGAAGGCTTATGCGGCCAACATCGCGGCCATCCGCCATGCGGCGGAAGAAGCGGTTGGCATTCGTGTCTGATGCAGGCGGCAGGCGCCATGCGCTGCCCCAGGCTTTCGGGATGGCGCTGTGCGTGGGACTTGTCGCGGTTGTCGCCGTCGCAATGCGCATCCTGGCATTCGAGGAAGCGGCGTCAGACCGCACCGTCCTGCTGCTGCTGATCGCGGCAGAAGGCGGCGTGGCGGCGATGCTGCCCGTGGCCGTGCTCGCCCTGTGGATCGCGGAGCGCTGGAACCGCGTGCTGCGCGCCGTGCTGGGCGGGTTGGCCGTAGGCGGCCTGTTCATTCCCGCCACGCTGTTTTTTTTCGCGCTCAAGATTCGCGTTATTGATGGTCGCATCGAGGCCGACACAGTAACGAACCTTCGGGCTGTTGAACTGTTCTGGTCGATGTTCGGCGCGATGGGCATGTTCACGCCCACTGGCTTGCGCTATCTCGCGCCGTGGCCTGTCACTGCCGTCGGCCTTGCGGCGGCCATCCTCTTTTACTTCTGGCCGCGCCCCGGCCTGCCTGAACACCCACGGAGTCTCCCCGCATGATCCCCCGCTATTCCCGCAAGGAGATGACCGCGATCTGGTCGCAGGCCACGAAGTACAGGATCTGGTTCGAGATCGAGGCCCACGCCACCGATGCGCTGGCGGAGCTTGGCGTGGTGCCCAAATCCGCCGCCAAGGCGATCTGGGACAAAGGCAGCACCATTGCTTTCGACGATGCCGATGTGGAGCGCATCGACACCATCGAGCGGGAAGTGAAGCACGACGTCATCGCCTTCCTGACGCATGTGTCGGAAACTGTGGGACCGGAAGCCCGATTCATGCACCAGGGCATGACGTCCTCCGACGTGCTCGACACGACTTTCGCCGTGCAGCTCGCGCGGGCCTCAGACGTGCTGCTGGCTGGCATCGACGCCTTGCTGGCCGCCCTGAAGAAGCGGGCCTTCGAGCACAAGCTGACGCCCAGTATCGGCCGCTCGCATGGCATCCATGCGGAGCCGGTGACCTTCGGCCTGAAGCTGGCGCAGGCCTATGCGGAGTTCGCCCGCAACCGCGAGCGGCTGGTGGCGGCGCGCAAGGACATCGCGACCTGTGCGGTTTCCGGCGCGGTCGGCACCTTCGCCAACATCGATCCCAGGGTTGAGGAGCATGTGGCGGCGAAGATGGGCCTGTCGGTCGAGCCTGTCTCGACGCAGGTGATCCCGCGTGACCGCCACGCCATGTATTTCGCGACTCTGGGCGTGATCGCGTCCTCCATCGAGCGTCTCGCCATTGAAATCCGCCATCTGCAGCGGACGGAAGTGCTGGAGGTAGAGGAGTATTTCGCGCCCGGCCAGAAGGGCTCCTCCGCCATGCCGCACAAGCGGAACCCCGTGCTGACCGAGAACCTGACGGGGCTGGCCCGCATGGTGCGGGCCTACGCGCTGCCCGCCATGGAGAATGTGGCGCTGTGGCACGAGCGCGACATCAGCCATTCCTCGGTGGAGCGCTACATCGGCCCGGATGCGACGATCACCCTCGATTTCGCCATCGCGCGATTGACGAACGTCATCGACAAGCTGCTCGTCTATCCCGCCAACATGCGCAAGAATCTGGATCGGCTGGGTGGCCTGCACAATTCGCAGCGCGTGCTGCTGGCGCTGACCCAGGCCGGAGCCAGCCGCGAGGATTCCTATCGGCTGGTGCAGCGCAACGCCATGAAGACCTGGGAGCGCGGCGCGGATTTTCTCACCGAATTGAAAGCCGATGCCGACGTGATGAAGCACCTGACAGCGGAAGCGCTGGAGGCGATGTTCGACGAGGCCTATCACTTCAAGCATGTCGATACGATTTTCGGGCGGGTGTTTGGGCCAAATTGAAATCGCCCGCCATTTCGGCGATACTGGATGTCATTTCTTTTTTCCCCACAAGCGAGAACGGTCTTGAACAGCCAGTCCCGTCTCACCATGGACAAGCGCGCTTTCCTGCAATGGGCAGAAGGCCGTGAGGGGCGATTCGAACTCAAAAGGAATGTCGTGATGATGATGGCTGGTGGAACCCGGCTGCATGCCCTGATCATGTCTGACCTTGAAACGGCCTTCAAAGTCAGAATCGACCGGCGAAAGTGGTGGGTCGCTTCGTCCGACATCGCGGTCGAGATCGAAGACGATATCCGCTATCCCGACATCGTTGTCGAAGCAGCCGGTGGCGATCCCAAGGCTTTGTCCATCACGGAGCCTGTGGTGATTGCGGAAGTTCTGTCGACCTCGAGTGCGGCGAACGATCTCCATATCAAGGCTGCCGAATACATGTCACTGGCCTCGCTCGAAACCTATATCGTCGCGGCACAGGATGAACCCCGGCTCTGGATCTGGAATCGTGCCGATGCCGCCTCCGGTCGCGCCTGGCCGAAGGTTCCCGTCGAGGTTCACGGCAAGGACAAGTCTGTGCCTGTGACGTGCTTTGCCATTGAGCTTCCGATGGCGGATATCTATGCCGCCATGAAGGACTGACGGTCCTCCGTGACATTCGGCGTTGTGCCGGAAAGCCGCTCCCCACCATGCGTATCAGCGAAACCGACATCCTCATCATCCCGGGCTACACCGGATCCGGCCCCGAGCACTGGCAGACGCGGTGGGAGCAGAAGATCGCAACCGCACGGCGGGTGGAGCAGCGGGATTGGGCGAAGCCGCATTTCAGCCAATGGCAGGACGCCGTCGTCTCCGCCGTGAATGCGGCCACGCGGCCTGTGGTGCTGGTCGCGCATTCGCTCGGCGTGATCACCGTGGTCCATGCCGCGGCCAAGCTTGATCCTGCGCGGGTGAAGGGTGCGTTTCTGGTGGCCCCGCCGGGCGAGACCTACATGGTGGAACACGAGGATATCGAACTGAAATTCGCCGACGTGCCGCGCGCTCCCCTGCCTTTCCCCTCTGTCCTGGTGGCTTCCCGCAACGACCCGTTCTGTCCCTATCTCGAAGCGGAGGAATGGGCTTACGCCTGGGGATCGGCCTTCAGCGATTCAGGCGATTCAGGCCATATCAACACGGATTCAGGGCATGGGCCGTGGCCGGAGGGGTTGATGCGGTTCGCGGGATTTCTGGCGAAGTTGTAGTTCCAATTGCTCGAAAGGCATCATCTTCCCATGCGCATCATCGACATCGCCGAGGTCACCAAGCCGATCTCGTCGCCCATCCGCAACGCCTACATCGATTTCTCCAAGATGACGGCGAGCCTTGTGGCCGTGGTCACCGATGTGGTGCGGGATGGCCGCCGCGTCGTCGGCTATGGCTTCAACTCCAACGGTCGTTACGGCCAGGGCGGATTGATCCGCGAGCGCTTCCGCGATCGCGTGCTGGAAGCGGAGCCTGCGAGCCTGCTCAACGACTTGGGCGACAATCTCGATCCGCACCGCATCTGGGCCGCGATGATGCGCAACGAGAAACCCGGCGGCCATGGCGAGCGTTCCGTCGCAGTCGGCACCATCGACATGGCGGTGTGGGACGCCGTCGCCAAGATCGCCAGCAAGCCGCTGTTCCGGCTGCTGGCGGAGCAGAAGCAGCGCGAGGCCAACCCCCGCGTCTTCGTCTATGCTGCGGGTGGCTACTACTACCCCGGCAAGGACGACACGCAGCTCTGCGTCGAGATGCGCAGCTATCTCGACCGAGGCTACAATGTCGTGAAGATGAAGATCGGTGGCGCATCGCTGGCCGAAGACCAGCGGCGCATCGAAGCTGTGCTGAAGGAGATCGGCGGCCAGGCGCAACTCGCGGTCGATGCCAATGGGCGCTTCGACCTCGAAACCGCCATCGCCTACGCCAAGATGCTCCGGGCCTATCCGCTGTTCTGGTACGAGGAGATCGGCGATCCGCTGGACTACGCCCTGCAGGCCGCGATGAGCGAGTTCTACCCCGGCCCCATGGCGACAGGTGAAAACCTGTTTTCCCACCAGGACGCCCGCAACCTCATCCGCCACGGCGGAATGCGGCCGGACCGCGACTGGCTGCAATTCGATTGCGCGCTGTCCTATGGCCTTGTGGAATATCTGCGCACACTCGATGTGCTCGAGCAACACGGCTGGTCACCCAGGCGCTGCATTCCGCATGGCGGACACCAGATGTCGCTCAACATCGCGGCGGGCCTGGGCCTTGGCGGCAACGAGAGCTACCCCGACCTGTTCCAGCCCTATGGTGGCTTTCCAGACGGCGTGAAGGTGGTGGACGGACACATCACGATGCCCGAGTTGCCGGGCATCGGCTTCGAGGGCAAGAGCGACCTGATCAAGGTGATGCGGGAGCTGGCGGAGTAGCCAAAGAAAAGGCCGCCCCGAGGGACGGCCTTTTCCAAAACTGTGATTTCAGCCAGCAATCAGCGCGAGTAGAACTCGACCACCAGGTTGGGTTCCATCTGTGTCGGATACGGCACCTCGGAGAGGCCGGGGCGGCGCGTCAGGCGTGCCGCCATCTTGCCGTGGTCGACTTCCATGAAGTCCGGCACGTCGCGCTCGGCCAACTGGCTTGCGACGACGACGAACTCGAGCTGGCGGGAGGCGTCCTTGACGGAGACCACATCACCCGGCTTCACCTGGTAGGACGCAATGTTCACCTTCACGCCGTTCACCTGCACGTGGCCGTGGTTGACAAACTGGCGGGCCGCGAACACCGTCGCCACGAACTTGGCGCGATAGACCACGGTGTCGAGGCGCCCTTCGAGCAGGCCGATCAGGTTCTCGCCCGAGTCGCCCTGCATGCGCACGGCTTCATGGTAGTAGCTGCGGAACTGCTTCTCGGAGATCGAGCCGTAATAGCCCTTGAGCTTCTGCTTGGCCTTGAGCTGGGTGCCGAAGTCGGAGATCTTGCCCTTGCGGCGCTGTCCGTGCTGGCCGGGGCCGTATTCACGCTTGTTGACTGGGGACTTTGGACGGCCCCAGATGTTCTGGCCCATCCGGCGGTCGATCTTGTATTTCGCTTGTGCGCGCTTGGTCATCGCTGTTCCTCGAAAGAACGGAGTGCATAGAGCCGATGGAAATCCACCGGCAGGTGAGGAACGCGCCCTCCTCTGGGGTCTTGCGACCCCCGACAGGCAACGATGCGAACCGCCGCCACGGGTGCGTTGATCCACTCCCCCCGAAAGGACAATGGAAAACGCGGAGCCTTGCAGCCCCGCGCTTGTGATGGCGATAAACAGGAGCGGCAGACGAAAGTCAACCGCTGCTTCCAGTGCAAGCCGCAACCAGTCTATTCTGCGCAAACCTTGACCAGGCGAATGACGCCATTCAGCCGACGACGCTCAAAGAAGCATTCAGTGGCTGGCGCATAGGATGCAGGCACAACTCCGAAGCCGAGAAAGCCTCGTGTACCCCAGCTGTGGTGATGTCCACCGCCGCACTGGCCAGGCCGACAAGGGTCGACAATAACGCCGGGGCCCTTTGGAGGATTCTGAGTTGTGACAACGGGTGGGCGACCATCCATGGGATCGCCCGGACGCTGGAATGGTCCCTGTGGTGGCGCTGACGCCGGAGGTCCGACCACAACCGGCCCCGTGTTGCCGCGATGATCCGTGACGACCGGACCATTGCCGCGGTGGTCGGTCACCACCGATCCGCCGCGATGATCCGTGATAACCGGACCTGCCTGCACTGCGCTCGTGAGCGTGAGAAATGCTGCGGTAAAAATGACTGCCTGCTTGATCATGGTTGTACCCTCCCGGTGCCCTCGACGATGATGTATTCAGCGCCTCTTGAGTGCGGATCACATCCGACAGGTATGAGACTGCCACAGCAAAACATGTAGGCGCGTGGCCGAAGCATTAACTTTAAGTCATCTTATCCGAAGGGAATTGGCTGCGAGGGCATCAGGCGGAGCGAAAAATCCGAGAACACACGACCAGGCAGAGGAGAATTGGAAGTTTCCGCAGTAAAAAATGCTACATTTTCAGTATTTTGCCCGTTTTTCTGCATAGACTGAATTTGATTGTTCACAGGTTGATTCAAACCCTTCACAAGCAGATTCACAACGCGTCGCGCGATAGCGGGTGCCGGGTCAACCCATGTCACGTCCCAGGGTGCGATGCGGCGATAGACATCCAGCAGCAGCGGATAATGCGTGCAGGCCAGCGCGATGGCATCGGTGCGGGCACCGTCCTTTTCCTTGAAGCATGGCGCGATTTCCGCAAGCACCTCTGCATCGCTCACAGCGCCCCCCCTGAGATAAGCCTCGGCGAGCCGGGCGAGATTGGGAGCACCGACAAGGCTGACCCGGCAATCCGCTGCGTGCTCGATGATCAGGTCATGGGTGTATTCGCGGCTGACTGTGCCGGGCGTTCCCAGAATCGAGATCATGCGTGAGCGTGAGAGCGCCGCGGCGGGCTTCACGGCTGGCACAGTGCCGACGAAAGGAACCGCATAAGCCGCTCTCAGCGCGGGCAACGCCACGGTCGACGCCGTGTTGCAGGCGATAACCACGAGTGTTGGATGGTGCCGCGCCAGCATCGTGCCGATCACCTCCACAACCCGATTGGTGCAGACCTCTGGTGTCAGGCGGCCATAGGGAAAGGCCGCGTCATCGGCGACATAGATCATGTGTGCGTCGGGAACCGCTTTCACGATCTCTGCGTGGACCGTGAGCCCGCCCAGTCCGGAATCGAAAACGAGAATGGTGGGAGAGCGATCCATTGCAACCGATGCATAGCGCTAACGGCAGGGCTTTGCGATGCCGCTATCGCAGACTTCCCGTGCTCAATTTGGCCGCGACCTGCTTCGCGGCGTCGCGTCCCGCCATGTAAGCACCACCTGCCGTCATGGAATACACCCCCGCCGTCGCTTCGCCTGCGAACCAGAGGCGATCCCCCACGGGTTTGGCGAGTGTTTCGCGGGCACTCATGCGACCGGGAAGTGCTACGGCATAGCTGCCCAGGCTGAAGGGATCTTCCGACCATCCCACCAGAACGCCCTGCCGAAACGCCTTGCGCGCATCGCTGCCTGCAATCTTCAGGAAGCGCTCTAGCGCATGGTCCACCGCCAGTTTCTCGCCTTGTCGGGCAAGGCCGCGTGCATACTCTCCGCCGAACGTCGCCACGATCAAATCGGAATCATAAGGCCATGCCTCGAAGGTCATTGCCCGCGCCGGTTCGCCGATCTCGGCCAGGAATTGATGGGCGGTGAAGCCGAATTTTTCGGTTTCAAAGCGCAAGCCAATCTTCGAGAGCGCCCCCATGCGCAACCCATCCAGCGCCCTGGCCTTCTCCAGGGGCAGGGCTGGCGTGAACCGGATTGAACCGGACTTCAAAACCCCGATCGGTACAGTGACAATCACCTTGCGGGCGCGGATTACCCCCTTGTCCGTCGTGACCTGAACCAGTTGTCCACTCCAGTCGATGCCTGTGACACGCACGCCATGGCGCACACCCAGCGGCTCAGCAGCCCGCATCGCCAGCGTGCCGTAGCCACCGGGGACCAGGCGATTCTGGCCGCCTTCGAGGCGTTGCCAGTCTGAGGTCGAGACCCACTCGGGGTCTTCGCCCGCCGCCATCTGCGCCTGGATGCGGCCCTGGTCACGCACCTCCTCGTCTTCTTCGCGCAAGGCTTGCGCCAGTGAGACATCTGCGCGTTCCTCCACGTCGTCATACGCCTCGGCCACACTGCGCATCAGCCCTGAGCGGCGTGCCATGGCTTGAGGATCGAGCGCCATGCCATTGCGGTAAGCGATGGACCCGCTCCACAGGCGATAGCCACCTCTCGGGTCTACCCCAAGATCAGTCGCAATCTGGCTCCAGGGATTGGTTTCGGCGAAGTGTATATAGGCCCCACCCGCATCAAACGGCTGGCCAAGCGCGGTGTTCGTGTAGAGCCTACCACCCGCTCGTGCCCTGGCCTCGACGATGAGGCAAGATTTTCCGAGGCGACGCAATTCACGCGCGGCACCGATGCCGGCAGCTCCCGCGCCGATCACCACGACGTCGGTATCCTCCGCCATCGCGGGGCGCACCAAAGCTGCCGAGGCAACGGTTGCGAGGAAGGCGCGGCGAGAGTGAACGGCGGCAGTCATGGATGATGCATATCAGAATTCACAGCGTCGATATTGTGGCAGATGCTAAGCTCGGCAAGGGATAATTTGCCAAAACTGCCTTGTCATCAATCCTTGCTGTGGGTTCCCTTTCTCACCCGCCCCCGCGCCAACGCCACCACGACACCCCTGAGCGTGCGCACATCGGCCTCTGTCAGCTCCACTCGGTGAAAGATGTTGCGCAGGTTGCGGCTCATGATGGCGCGTTTGTTGTCGGGGATGAAATAGTCCCCGCCCTCCAACTGCTCCTCCAGATGCTCGAAGAAGGACAGCACCATGTTGCGTGTGGCTGGCGGCGTGACGTGCTGGAGCTGGAACGGCGGCTCGGCATTGTTGATGGCCTTGAAGCATTCATAGGCCACAAGCGACACGGATTGCGCCAGGTTGAGCGAGGCATAGGCTGGACTGACCGGGAACGAGACCAGCGCATCGGCCATGGCGATCTCGGTGTTTTCGAGTCCAGTGCGCTCCGGCCCGAAGAGGATGCCCACCTTCTGCGCCGCCGCTCCCCGGGCTTTCGCCTCCAACGCGAAGCCTTCCGCGCTGAACACCGGCTTGGCCTGATCACGCTCGCGGGCTGTGGTGGCGAAAAGCTTGTGCAGGTCATACGCTGCGGAGGGCACATCGGGAAATACAGGAGCGGCCCGGACGATGGCATTGGCCCCCACGGCGGTATCCACCGCTGCGGCAAAGACCGGGTTGCCCTCGCCCCAGCCATCCCGGGGCGCTACCAGCCGCAGGTCAGAGAGCGCGAAATTCGCCATGGCACGGGCCGCCATGCCGATATTCTCGCCCATCTGCGGGCGCACAAGGATGATCACAGGAGCATTCACTGCCAGTCCTCCCAACCCAACCAAGGGAAGCCTAGGCCGTTGTCAGCCACCCCTCCTGTTTCGGTGGCACATAACGCCTTGCTGGCTGGCATTCAAACAAATGGTTTTGGCAGATGGCCACACCATGCGATGGGGCTATCGTGGTGGCACCAGCCATTACAGAACCGTTCAAAGGAAGTCTGATGTTCGCGTCCCTGTCCCGTCTCAAGAGTATCGTTGTTTTTGCTGTTGTTGCTGCAATGTTTGGCTTTTTGGCCACAGCGCCCCTCTCCGCCAAGAATTTCGCCGTTCCTGACAAGGATCCCACGGTCACGTTGTTCATTCCAGACAGCTGGAAGACCGAGGAGATTGAATTCGGCTATTCCGCGGTATCCCCCGGCAAGGATGTGTTTTTCTCCGTCGAATTTGCGACTGCCGGCAAGGTAGATGCAATGATGAAAAACAACGAGAAGTGGATGAAGGAGAACGACATCAAGATGGTAAAGCCGAACAAGGTGGATGCGCCCATCAACGGCATCCCTGCCACCATCTTCCAGTTCGAGACGACAGATGCCAATGGGCAAACCACGCTCGAGTTCATCATGCTGCCGGGCGGCAAGAACCGCATGATCATGCTGACGCTGTGGGGCTCCGATACGGAGCGCACCAAGCATGGCAAGGATATCGACGCCATCATGAGCAGCGTGAAGGCCATCAACTGAGAACAGAAACCGTCTCATGGCATGACAGGTCATCTGATTTGTCATGCCTTTGACTGCTGGTGCTTCCCGGCGCGAATGCCCTTTGCTATAGCGCTTGCGAGTGACCTCCGATCCGGCGGTCGAGCGCGTTTCTCAATTCGTCCAAGGGGACTTTTCATGAACAAGATCAAGGTTGCCAATCCCGTCGTGGACATGGACGGCGACGAGATGACCCGCATCATCTGGCAATACATCAAGGACAAGCTGATCTTCCCCTATCTCGACCTGACGCTCGACTATTACGACCTCTCGGTGGAAAACCGCGATGCCACCAGCGACAGGGTGACGGTGGATGCCGCCGAGGCCACCAAGCGCCACGGCGTTGCCGTGAAATGCGCCACGATCACGCCGGACGAGGCCCGTGTGGCGGAGTTCAAGCTGAAGGAAATGTGGAAGAGCCCCAACGGCACCATCCGCAACATCCTGGGCGGCGTGATCTTCCGCGAGCCGATCATCTGCAAGAACGTGCCGCGCCTCGTGCCGGGCTGGACCCAGCCCATCGTGGTGGGTCGCCATGCCTTCGGCGACCAGTACCGCGCCACGGATTTCCGCTTTCCCGGCAAGGGCACGCTGACGATCAAGTTCGTGGGCGAGGACGGCAAGGTGATCGAGCGCGAGGTTTACAAGGCACCCAGTGCCGGTGTCGCCATGGCGATGTACAACCTCGACGATTCCATCCGCGATTTCGCCCGTGCATCGCTGAACTACGGCCTCGCCCGCAAATATCCGGTGTATCTGTCCACCAAGAACACCATCCTGAAAACCTATGACGGGCGCTTCAAGGACATTTTCCAGGAGGTGTTCGACGCCGAGTTCAAGGCGGATTTCGACAGCAAAGGCCTCACCTACGAGCACCGCCTGATTGACGACATGGTGGCCTCGGCGCTCAAGTGGTCCGGCGGC
>JANNFV010000288.1:0-5131 GCA_031380285.1 Hyphomicrobiales bacterium
TGAAGGGCAAGCTCGTCATCACCAATATCGGCCTCATGCTCTCGGGTGATCTGGCGAGGCCGATCCTTGATGCCGATACCCTTATCGCCATCGATGGAAGGATCACCGCCATCGGCAAGGCGCGGGATCTGGATTGCGCGGAGGCCGCCCTCACCATCGACGCCAAGGGTTCGCCGGTATCGCCCGGCCTGATCGACAGCCATTGCCACCCGGTGTTTGGCGACTGGACACCGCGCCAGAACCAGCTGGGCTGGATCGAGATGGGGGTGAACGGCGGCGTGACGCAGCTGGTGTCCGCCGGAGAGGTGCATCTGCCGGGACGCCCCAGGGATGCGGAAGGCGTGAAGGCGCTCGCGATCACAGCGCAGCGCTGCTTCCAGAATTTTCGTCCTGCAGGGGCCAAGGTCATCGCCGGTGCGCCGGTACCGGAGCTTGGTTTCGCCCGCGATGTCTATGAGCAGCTCAAGGCGTCGGGCATTCGTCATATCGGCGAGATCGGCCTTGGCACGGTGGCCAAGGGTGCTGATGCCCGCAAGGTGGTGGACTGGTGCCGCGAGATCGGCCTCGAAACGATCATGCACACGGGCGGCCCCTCCATCGCGGGCTCGCATTTCGTCAGCCGGGAGGATGTGCTGGAGGCACAGCCCGATGTGGTCAGCCATATCAATGGCGGACCCACCTCCATTTCGCATGCCTGCGTGCGCATCCTGTGCGAACAGGCCAGGGGCTCGCTGGAGGTCGTCCATAACGGCAACGAGAAATCGGCGCTGGTGGCGCTCGATGCCGTCAGGGCAAAGGGACGGCTGGCGGATTTCCTGATCGGCACCGACGCGCCTGCGGGGTCAGGCGTCCAGCCCAACGGCATGATCCGGATGGTGACGCTGCTGGCCTCGATGGGTGGGCTTCCGGCGGAGCAAGCGATCTGTCTCGCATCCGGCAACATCGCGAAGAAACGCCGTCTCGATGGCGGATTGATCGCCGTGGGCCAGCCCGCGGATTTCGTTTTCATGGACAAGCCGCAGCATTCCTCCGGCAGGGATCTGCTGGATGCCATCAGCCTTGGCGATATTCCCGGCATTGGCATGGTGATCATCGACGGGCATGTTCGCACGGGGCGCTCGCGCTCCACGCCTCCCGCGCACACCGCGCCTGTTGTTACTGGAGCTTGAGAGACACCCATGAGCCTCATTGAAATCCGCCGGATTGTCACGCTGACCGAAGAGATCATGCGCGAAACTGGCCCAGCGCCGGGGCATGTGCTCAAGCGAGCCGCCGTGCTGGCGGTGCTGACCAACCCCTATGCCGGGCGCTACGAGGCCGACATCCTGCCGATGATGGAGGCGCTGAAAGCGCCGGGCCTCGAGATGGCGAAACGCTGCATCGCGGCGCTGGGCGGTGATGCCAAGGCTGTCGCGGGCTATGGCAAGGGCGCCATCGTGGGAGAAGGCGGCGAACTGGAGCATGGTGCCCTCTGGCATGTGCCCGGCGGCTACGCCATGCGCGGCCTGCTGGGCGATGCCAAAGCCATCGTGCCCTCCACCAAGAAGGTGGGCGGACCTGGTGCCAGGCTCGACGTGCCGATCACCCATATCAACGCTTCCTACGTGCGCTCGCATTTCGACGCGATGGAGGTGGGCGTGCCGGGCCATCCGCGCGCCGATGAACTCGTCTTCGTTCTGGTGATGACCACGGGTGCCCGCATCCATGAGCGCGTGGGCGGCCTGAAGCCCTCCGAGATCAGCGTCTGGGATGGGCAGCGATGAAAGCCAGCATCCGCAAGATCACGGTCCAGGTCGAGGAAACGCGGGTCGAGATGGGCGAGGTTGTCTCGCCACCCACGCGGTGCGCTGTCGCCTGCGCGGTCATCGCCAACCCTTTCGCGGGCCGCTACGCCGAGGATCTCACCGACCTGACCGAGATCGGCGTCGAGTTGGGCGACCTTCTGACCAGACGCTGCCTTGAAGCGCTGGGCATTCGCCCCGAACAGGCCGAGAGCTTCGGCAAGGCGGCGATCGTCGGTGATGGTGGCGAACGGGAGCATGCGGCTGCCATCCTGCATCCCAGGATGGGGGCGCCGGTGCGCGCGGCCCTGATCCGGGGACCGGCGCTCATTCCCTCCGCCAAGAAGATGGGCGGCATCGGCACCGCCATCGATGTGCCCTTGGGTCACAAGGACGCGGCTTTCGTGCGCTCGCATTTCGATGCGGTGGAAGCCAGGGTGAGCGATGCGCCCCGCAGCGGCGAGATCGTCGTCGCCATCGCCATCACCGATTCCGGCCGGCCGCTCGCCCGCCTCGGCGGGCTCCAGAAGCACGAGATCAAGGGCGAGGACGGGCTACGATAGACCGTGAACGCGCCTTTGCTTCGTCTCGACTGCATGGCATGAACGCTTCATGGAGCTGTACGCCCTTCCCTCGAATCCCATTCCCAGCAATCCGCTGGTCGGCAGCATCGTCACGCCGGATGGTGTCACGCTGCGCTATGCCCGCTGGCGGCCCACCGCACGGCGCGTGCGCGGCACGGTGTGCCTGATCCAGGGGCGGTCGGAATGCATCGAGAAATACTTCGAGACCATCGTCGAGTTGCGGCGCAGGGGTTTTGCCGTCCTGGCCTTTGACCTGCGCGGACAGGGTGGCTCGCAACGGCTGCTGGCGGATCCGCGCAAGGGCCATGTCGATGATTTCGATGAATATGGCGTCGATATCGACAGCATGATCCGCCAGGTCATGCGTCCGGATATGCCACCGCCCTATTTCGCCTTGAGCCACTCCATGGGATCAGCCTCCCTTCTGTTGATGCTGGATCGAGGCGGTATGCCATTTGATCGCGCGGTGCTGCTGGCACCCCTGGTCGGCCTCAGGGATCTGGCCTTTCCGGGTCTGGCCAAGGCCGCAGCGGGTGCCTTCGATTTCTTTGCGCTTGGCACGAGCTATATTCCCGGCGGTGGTGCCACTGCGCTTGTCACCAAGCCCTTCGCGAGCAACAAGCTGACGGCTGATCCCGTGCGCTACCAGCGGATGGCTGATCTTGTGGGCGCGCATCCGCAACTGGGCCTTGGCGATCCGACGATCCGCTGGACGCTGGCCATGTTCGCCATGTTCCGGCGCTTCCAGGACAGGGATTTCGGGCATCGCATCGCCGTTCCCAGCCTTGTCATCCTGCCGGGGGCCGATCCGCTGTGCTCCACGCCCGCCGCAGAGGCGCTTGTGGCCCGGCTGAGGGCCAGCACCGCCGTGCTTGTTCCAGGGGCACGGCACGAATTGCTGACGGAGCGCGATCCCTACCGGCGGCAGTTCTTCGCGGCCTTCGATGCCTTCATCCCGGGCCACAGCCAGGAAACGGATATCCTTGCGCCCGAGGCCTCCGGCGTGGTCGTTGCCGACTCAGTCCCGGCCTGACAGCACCTTCAAGGCGATGTCGTGCAGCCGGGGATCGCCCGAGGCCAGGATCGCGCCGCCCTTGGCCGCGCTGTCGCCGCTCCAGGTCGTCACGACGCCGCCTGCCCCTTCGATCACCGGAATCAACGGCGCGATGTCATAGGCTTGCAGGCCTGATTCGCAGACCAGATCGATCTGGCCTGCCGCCAGCATGGCGTAGGCATAGCAATCGCCACCATAGCGCGGCAGCTTGCACTGCGCTTCGAGCCGGTCATAGGCCTCGCCCTCCGCCCCCTTGAGAATGCGGGGGCTGGTTGTGGAGATGAAGGCGTCCGAAAGGGCGGCACAGCGCCGCGTGGACAAACGACGCTCGCCTTTCGCCGAGATGACCGTGGCGGTGCGACCGTCTCCGACAAAACGTTCACCGACATAAGGCTGGTTCATCATGCCATAGACCGGATGGCCGTTGCGCTGCAGGCCCACCAGCGTCCCCCAGGTCGGCAAGCCACAGATGAAGCCGCGCGTGCCGTCGATGGGATCGATGATCCATTCGTATTCCGCGCCCTCCTTCTCGACGCCGAATTCCTCGCCTCGGATGGCGTGATCGGGGAAGGTCTGCCGGATGCGCTGGCGGATGGCCTGTTCGGCCGCCCGGTCGGCCTCGGTCACCGGATCGAATCCGCCAGGGCCGAGCTTGTTGGCGATGCTGTTGGACATCCGGAAGAACGGCAGGATGACCGCCGCGGAGACATCCGCCAGGTCTGCGAACAACTGATCAAGAGCGATGGGAGTCATCGAGATACGATCCAGGGAAGGCCCCAAAACAGGGGCTGTGGCTCATGAATAGACCAGATGCCTTGGGAAAAGACGATTGCCTTTTTTCGCTGCGTGGAAATTCAGCAGCCATGCAGAAATTGCATGGCAGAAAACTTTGTATGAAAAACACAATAATTTCAATATTTTAGGATAATTTTGAGAGACGGGCACTTCACCAGGCTGAAGAATTTTCGCAAGAACCGCAATTTTCGTCTTGTAAATGTTGCAATGCAGCGCAATCTTCGCAACTGCGAAATGACAACGTTGTTGTCGGCTCGTTGCCCTTCTTGGGCGTTTCCTCCCTAAACTTGGGCCGCACTCGTTGCGGCCCCTTTTTTTTGCGCTACTCCGCCGCTTGCCGCCAGGGGCCCGCCGCCTCGGCCAGGAGTTGCTGCGTCCGCTGGATCACATGCGTCATGGCGTCGGCCATTGCCGCGAATTGGGGATTTGGCTCCAGCGTATCCTCATGCATGTACAGGCTGCGGTTGATCTCGATCTGCAGCACGTGGATCGAGGCGGTGGGCTGTCCGTAATGCTCGGTGATGAAGCCCCCCGCGTAAGGCCGGTTGCGTGCAACACGGAAGCCCTTCTCCTCGAACGCCGTCTGCACGGACTCGATCAGCACCGCCGCGCAACTCGTACCGTAGCGATCACCCAGCACGATATCGGGCCTGATGGCAGTTTCAGGCCCCAGGCTGGCGGAGGGCATGGAGTGGCAGTCAAACAGGATCGCCTCGCCAAACCGGCGATGCGTCTGGTGCATGAGGTTTCGCAAGGCCCGGTGAAACGGGCGGTAGATGGTGTCGATCCGCTGCAAGGCGTCAGCCACGCTCAACCGGTCCCGATAGATTTCCTGACCGTCGCCCACGATGCGCGGAATGCTGCCAAGGCCACCCGCCACCCGCATCGAGCGGGTGTTGGCGAAGGACGGCAGGCGC
>JANNFV010000308.1:0-1988 GCA_031380285.1 Hyphomicrobiales bacterium
TGTTCAAAAGCTAAATCTGTCATATGCTAATGGCATATGCCAGACGGAGATCGACATGCTTGCTCGAAAAATCAGCCTGTTTCGAAACGGCCGCAGCCAAGCGGTGCGCATCCCGAAGGAGTTCGAGTTCCCCGGGAAGGATGTGCTTATGCGGAAGGAAGGCAAGTGCTTGATTATAGAAGAGGATGAGCCAAGCGATCTCATCGAATGGCTGAAAACGCTCAAACCGATAGATGAGAAGATTGGGCCGATTGAGGATCTGCCGATCGACGATGTGAATATCTGACATGGCCTACATGCTCGATACGAACATCTTGTCGGCTCTTGTTGATTTCCCCGATGGTCCGGTGTCGCAGAGCGTCGAACGGGCTGGTTCGCGCAACGTCTGCACCAGCATAATCGCGGCGGGCGAAATCCGGTACGGCGTCATGCGGAAAAACTCGCGCCGTCTTTCGGAACTCGTGGAGCAACTTCTGCGCCGTGTGCGCATCGATCCGCTGAATTTGCCTGCCGACCGGGAATACAGTCGCATCCGTTCGACGCTGGAAAGGGCCGGGACGCTGATCAGCGGCAACGACATGCTGATCGCCGCTCACGCATTGGCGACCGACAGCATCCTCGTCACCGACAACGTCAAGGAATTTTCCCGCGTGCCGGGACTGAAAATCGAAAACTGGCTGCGCTGAAAGCTGCAGTCAAAACACCAACACGGAGTGGCGTCACATGGGCAAGGTCACAGGCTTTCTCGAAATCGACCGGCAGGACCGGAAATACGCTCCCGCGTCGGATCGCATCCGGCATTACAAGGAGTTCGTGCTGCCATTGTCCGCCGACACGGTGAAGGACCAGGCGTCGCGCTGCATGAATTGCGGCATCCCGTTCTGCCACAATGGCTGCCCGGTCAACAACCAGATCCCTGACTGGAACGACCTCGTCTATCAGGGCGATTGGGAGGAGGCGCTGCGCAATCTGCACTCCACGAACAACTTCCCGGAATTCACGGGCCGGGTCTGTCCCGCACCCTGCGAGGCGGCCTGCACACTGAACATCGAGGATACGCCTGTCACGATCAAATCCATCGAATGCGCGATCATCGACAAGGGCTGGGAGATGGGCTGGGTGAAGCCCGAGGTGCCCAAGCACAAGACGGGCAAATCAGTGGCTGTCATCGGCTCCGGTCCTGCCGGGTTGGCTGCCGCGCAGCAACTGGCCCGTGCCGGGCATGACGTGCATCTCTACGAGAAGGCAGCGCGGGCCGGTGGCCTGCTGCGCTACGGCATTCCCGATTTCAAGATGGAGAAAAGCCACGTTGACCGCCGGGTCGAGCAGATGGAGGCGGAGGGCGTGACGTTCCATTACAACGTCAATGTCGGCGTTGATGTGTCAGCGCAGGAACTGGCGGACAAGCACGACGCCTTGATCATGACCGGGGGTGCCGAGAAGCCGCGCGACCTGCCGATCCCGGGGCGTGAACTCACGGGCGTGCATTTCGCCATGGATTTCCTGCCGCAGCAGAACCGCCGCGTCTCCAACGAGGGCGTGACGGCGGAGCCGATCCTGGCGGCAGGCAAGCATGTCGTGGTGATCGGCGGCGGTGACACAGGGTCCGATTGCATCGGCACGTCGGTGCGCCAGGGCGCACTGTCGGTGACACAGCTCGAGATCATGCCGCAGCCTCCCGAGAAGGAGAACAAGGCGCTGGTCTGGCCGAACTGGCCGCTGAAGCTGCGCACCTCGTCCTCGCATCAGGAAGGTGCGGAGCGGCAATTCGCCGTCGCCACGGTGCGTCTCGAAGGGGATGGCAAGGGCGTGGTGAAGAAGCTGATCTGCGCCCAGTCCGGCAGCGACTTCAAGCCGGTGCCGGGCACCGAGTTCGAGCTTCAGGCCGATCTTGTGCTGCTCGCCATGGGCTTCATCCAGCCCGTCCACGAGGGCATGGTGCAGGAACTCGGTGTGGGCACCGACGGTCGCGGCAACGTCAAGGCGAC
>JANNFV010000331.1:0-10919 GCA_031380285.1 Hyphomicrobiales bacterium
TTGCCGCCGCTCTTGCCGTAGGTCTCGGCGGAAGCAGCCCAACCACCGTATTTGCCGCCGAGATAGGTGCAGACGTCGGACACATCCACGCATTTCGCCGGGAAGAGATGGGGCAGGGAATAAAGGCCCCAGAACAGGTCCGGGCCCTGGTTGGTGTTGGCGGCAACCGACGCCTTGGGCTGCACGTCGTCGAGCGATTCGTTGATCACCGTGACCTTGACGCCGGTGGCCTTGGTGAAGGCATCGACCAGCACCATGAACGCGTCTTCCTCGGCCTGGATGAAGCGCTTCCAGCGCAGCAGTTGCAGCGAGGCATTGGCCTCGGGCTTCCAGGTGTTGGCCTGCGCCCAGGCCTTGGCCCATTCGCCGAAGACGGTGGCGCTGACGGCGCCCAGTGCCGCGCCGCCCTTGAGCAGCGAACGCCGATTGAAGTTCATCATTGGTCTTTTCCTCCCGTTGGGGGCCGATGGCTTATGCTTTTCGGTTGCGCCATCCGTGCCCTGTTATGAATGTCCGGATCGTTTCAGTGCAGCCGCTTGCCGCTCTCCTCGTCGAAAAGGTGCGTCACGGTCTTGTCGGGCGTGATCATGATGGTCTCGCCGGGTTTGGCCAGGATGCGCTCGCGGAAGACGCAGGTGAGCGTCTGCCCGCCGACATCCGCCACCACCTGTGTCTCCGATCCCGTGGGCTCGACCACATGGACCGTGGCCTTGACGCCCTTGGGATCGAGCATGATGTGCTCGGGACGCAGGCCCATCACGGATTTCTTGCCGATGGATCCTGCCGGCGTCTTGCCGATGGACCACAGCGTGCCCTGCTGGTCACGGAAGCCGCTGGATTCGATGGTGCCCTTGATGAAGTTCATCGAGGGCGAGCCGATGAAGCCCGCCACGAACAGGTTGTCCGGCCGGTCATAGAGATCGAGCGGTGCGCCGATCTGCTCGACGATGCCGTCATGCATCACCACGATCTTGTCGGCCATGGTCATGGCCTCGATCTGGTCATGGGTGACATAGATCGTCGTTGTCTTGAGGCGCTGGTGCAGTTCCTTGATCTCGGTGCGCATCTGCACGCGCAGCTTGGCATCAAGGTTGGAGAGCGGCTCATCGAACAGGAACACCTGCGGATCGCGCACGATGGCGCGGCCCATGGCAACGCGCTGGCGCTGGCCGCCCGAAAGCTGGCGCGGATAACGGTCCAGCAGCTTCTCGAGGCCAAGAATTTTGGCGGCCTTGTCGACGCGCTCCTTGATTTCGCTCGCGGGCGCTTTGCGCAGCTTCATCGAGAAAGCCATGTTGTCGGCCACAGACATATGCGGATAAAGCGCATAATTCTGGAACACCATGGCGATGTCGCGCTCTTTGGGCGGCACATTGTTGACGACGCGGTCGCCAATCGCGACTTCGCCACCCGTGATGTTCTCCAGCCCAGCGATCATGCGCAGCAGGGTCGATTTCCCGCAGCCCGAGGGGCCGACGAGAATCACGAATTCACCGTCCTTGATCGCGATATCCACGCCATGAATGACTTTCGTCGCTCCATAGGCCTTGTGCACACCGCGCACATCCACTGATGCCATCGTCTTGTCTTTCCTCCGCGACGGTCCGTTGGTGCCGCCGCATCGCATTTGTTCTCGTTGCACGGCGAACTGCCGTGGGGACGAGCAATGGACGATGGATGGGGATGGAGGTCAAGGGGGGAGGATGTGGAAAGGTGAGGTTGTCAGACAAGTGGGGGGATATGATTGAGCCTTGAGTGGATTGGATATCAAGGATACGTCTTGTTCCGATCAATCCTGCGCGCGCGCCTGTCCTTGATTTCAATCCGGAGCAGCCTTTTCAGTTCCTCCACAAAAGCCGTGCTGAATTGCCCGTACGTCTTGGATCTCGGATTGTAGTCATGCGAACCCGGCCAAACATCGTAATTGTATTCTGATATCACGACGAAGGCTGCGCGCTTGGGATCAAGGCCTGCCCGCCGCTTTTCCATAGCCGGAATCGCTACCACGGCCTGATCTGCATGTGGATTGTCCGTGATGCCGAGCAACAGCATGTGGACCACGGTGGCACCATCGTCGGCCTGCTGTTTGCGGGCGGCCAGCGCAATGGTCGTTACCCGGTCCTTCGGCTGCTCAACACCCCGCTCCGCAAGATTGATCCAGAGATAGGGGTAGTGAAAGACGCTGCCTTCACCTCTTGCTGTCACTGTGCGTCCCCCTCCCGCGGCGTCAGTGCATCACCAAACACGTCAAAGATGAAATCAGGTGTGTCTTCTGCCCTGAATGCCTGATGCGGGTTCGTGCCACCACGCATGCGCTCGTAATCCTCGATGGACATGAGGATGAACTTGGGTTTGCGATGTTCGGTCACGGCAATGGGGGCCTTGAGGGCAGCCGCTTTGACCGTGTCGAGCTTCTTGACAAGATCGACCGTGGAGAAGGATGTGATTTGGTTTGTGCTACTCATATGCGTATTATACAAATAATACGCATATATTCAATCCTCACCCCACATCAAACATCACGCCCTGCGCCAGCGGCAGCGCAGCGCCATAGTTCACAGTGTTCGTGGCCCGGCGCATATACGCCTTCCAGCTGTCCGATCCCGCCTCCCGCCCGCCGCCGGTTTCCTTCTCGCCGCCGAAGGCTCCGCCGATTTCCGCACCCGATGGCCCGATATTGACGTTGGCGATGCCGCAATCCGAGCCAACCGACGACATAAACAGCTCGGCCTCGCGGATGTCGCGGGTGAAGATGGAGGAGGAAAGGCCTGCCGCCACCGCGTTCTGCATGGCAATGGCGTCTTCCAACACCTCATAGCGCATCACATAGAGGATGGGCGCGAAGGTCTCGTGCAACACGGGTCCGTCGTGTTTCGGCATCTCGACCAGCGCGGGTTCGGCGTAGAAGGCGTCCGGGTTGGCCTTGTCCTGCACGCGGGAGCCGCCCGTGACCTGACCGCCCTGACGCCTCCCGTCGAACAGCGCCTTCTGCATGGCATCGAAGGCTTGCCGGTCGATCAGCGGGCCGATGAGTGTGTTGGCGGCGCGGGGATCGCCGATGGTGACGGAGGCATAGGCCTTGCGCAGTTTGGGCACGAAAGCATCGTAGATGTCGGCATGCACGAACAGCCGCCGGAGCGTGGTGCAGCGCTGGCCCGCCGTGCCCATGGCGGCGAAGGCAATGCCGCGCAGGGCCTGATCGAGATCGGCACTGGGGGCGACGATGGCGGCGTTGTTGCCGCCCAGTTCCAGGATGCTGCGGGCGAAGCGCTCGGCAAGCTTTGGGCCCACCTTGCGGCCCATGGCGGTGGAGCCGGTGGCGGAAACGATGGCGATGCGCCTGTCCTCGACAAGTGCTGCGCCGATATCCGCGCCACCCATCAAGAGCTGCGACAGGCCCTGTGGTGCATCACCAAAGCGTTTGGCGGCGCGATCAAAAATGGCCTGCACGGCGAGCGCGGTCAGCGGTGTCTTCTCCGAGGGTTTCCACACGACGGGGTCGCCGCAGACCAGCGCCAGCGCTGCATTCCACGACCACACGGCGACCGGAAAATTGAAAGCGCTGATCACGCCGCAGACGCCCAGCGGATGCCAGGTCTCCATCATCCGGTGCAGGGGGCGCTCGGTGGCGATGGTCAGGCCATAGAGCTGGCGCGACAGGCCGACCGCGAAATCGCAGATGTCGATCATTTCCTGCACTTCGCCCAGGCCCTCCGACGTGATCTTGCCCGCCTCGAGCGTCACCAGGCGCCCGAGATCGGCCTTGGCCAGGCGCAGTTCCTCGCCCAGCAGGCGCACCAGTTCGCCACGGCGGGGTGCAGGCACCTGACGCCAGGCAAGGAAGGCCTCCTGCGCGTCGTTGATGATGGCTGTGGTTTCGGTCTTCGTGACGGCGCGCACGCGGGCCATCGCCTCGCCTGTGATGGGAGAGCGTGCCACGAGGCCGCCTACCTTGACGAAGGCGGATTTCGGGACGCCGAGGCGCTTGAGGATGGCGGCGGCCTCCTTGGCGGCGGCGGGGAAGGACTTGGTGCGCGGTGCTTTGGTCATGACAGCGGAATAGCGCCTTTCCGGTGTGCCAGCCAATCGCAA
Organism: Hyphomicrobiales bacterium; assembly: GCA_031380285.1. GTDB lineage: Bacteria > Pseudomonadota > Alphaproteobacteria > Rhizobiales > Beijerinckiaceae > JADCCX01. The sequence goes on from JANNFV010000331.1 coordinate 4,093, forward strand.
AATTGGGTTGAGCCATCTCTCACTCAGCACTTCTCGTTGCTGTCTGGCTGTTTTACAGCGGGCCATGGCAGAGCATTTCGATGTGGTGATCGCGGGTGGCGCGGTAATGGGGTCGTCGACGGCCTTCCAACTCGCGCTGCAATCGCAGGGGCGGCTGAAGGTGCTGGTGGTGGAGCCGGACCCGACCTACCAGCGCTCGGCGTCGGCGCTCTCCGCAGGCTCGATCCGCCAGCAATTCTCGCAGCCCGTGAACATCGATGTCTCGCTGTTTGGCATCGCTTTCCTGCGCAGCATCCAGACGCATCTGGCTGTGGAGGATGCTCCGGTCGATGTCGGGCTGAAGGAGGGTGGTTATCTCTATTTGGCGACAGCGGAGGGAGCCGCGCTGCTCAAGGAAATCAATGCGCTGCAGAACAGCCGGGGCGCGGATATCGCGCTTTATGACAATGCTGGCCTGCGGCAGGCTTTCCCCTGGCTCGCTGCGGATGATGTGGCGGCAGGCAGTTGGGGCCGCACGGGGGAGGGCTGGTTCGATGGCTATGGCCTGTGCCAGGCCTTCCGCCGCAAGGCACAGGCGCTTGGCGTGACCTATCGGCAGGCGCGGGTCAGCGGCGTTGAAACCGGGGGCGGGCGAATCATCGCAGCGCGGCTGGAGGATGGATCGGTCATCGGCTGCGGGGCGTTCATCAACACGGCAGGGGCATCGGGTGCGCGGGTGCTGGCCGAGAGCATGGGCTTTCCCATCCCCGTCTACGCCAAGAAACGCTGTGTGTTTCCGTTCTCCTGCCCGACCGATCTGCCCAGCTTTCCGCTGCTGATCGACACATCAGGTGTCTGGGTCCGGCCGGAGGGGCGGAATTTCATCGCGGGGTTTTCACCGGATGACCTGGATATGGTCGATCACGGCACGGATTTCGATGTGGACTGGGCCTTGTTCGACGATGTGATCTGGCCCGCTCTGGCCTCCCGTGTGTCGGCCTTCGAACAGATACGCCCGAGACGCGCCTGGGCCGGGCATTACGACATGTGCCTGCTCGATCACAATGCGCTGGTCGGAAAGGTGCCCGGCCTGGACAATGGCTATCTCGCGGCGGGCTTCTCCGGGCATGGCCTGCAGCAATCGCCTGCCGTGGGGCGCGGGCTGGCGGAACTCGTGATCCATGGTGGCTACCGGACGCTTGATCTGTCGCCACTGGGATGCGAGCGGCTTCCGGCGAACCGGCCATTGTTGGAGCGCAATGTGATCTGACGCGGCTGAGTTTCTACCACGGGCTGTCGTGATTGAACGTTGATCCTTCCCCCTTGCGGGGAAGGTGGCCCTTCGCCCTTGCGAAGGGTCGGATGGGGGTCGTCGGACCCTTGGCGCCATCTTCTGATCCACTCCCATCCGTCACGGCTGCGCCGCGACACCTTCCCCGCAAGGGGGAAGAAATGGCTGCCGTGGGCAACCGGCACGTGCCAAAGCCGTGGGTCTTGCAGGCCGGACATTCAAAAAATCTCAGATTTTTCCATTCAAAATTCAATCGGGAATCTCTGATTACATAGGGTCGTTTTAGAAATCTACGCGGTTGTCCGTGCGCATTCTTACGTCTGATCCGTCCCCTGCCGGGCGGCGTAATCCATCTGAGGATCCGAGAGGATCTTCCTTCCCCCAAGCGGTCGGACCTCCCCCGTTCGATCGCTACCTTGTCGAGGCCGCCCCTCCCCCGGGCGGTCTCGCTTTTTTTCAGGGGTGTTGCCGCCGTGCCAGGCTCACTTCCAGCCGGTCATACAGCGGCGAGCGGCTGGCGAAAACATAGTCCTGCCTGGCCACGCTGACGTGATCTGCCCCTGCTTCGATCATGCGTGACGACAGGCTGGCCGAGCGAGCCGACTCGACTGTCAGGATCATGGGTGACGTGCCGGGGGCTGAACGGATCAACGCTTTCTCTGCTCCCGCCAGTTCCGCAAGATGAGGCAACGCCGCTGCCGGAGCCGATACCGTGAGTTCGCGGGTGGTACGCGCCGCCTGTTCGGCTGACAGTCTGCCGAGAACGGCCCTGGCCATCACAAGCGTTTCCGGCGACCACTCGGCATGAAGCGAGGCCGCGAGATTGGCCTGCGACTTCAGCATCACGCCATCATCCAGCACCTTCAGCGCATTGGCCTCCAGCGTGCTGCCGGTCGTGGTGATGTCGACGATGAACTCGGCTGTGCCCGAGGAAGGTGCGCCCTCGGTCGCGCCAAGGCTCTCGACGATGCGGTAATCCGCGACGCCGTGCTGCGCGAAGAAGCGCCGGGTGAGGTTGACGTATTTCGTGGCGACCCGCATGCGGCGGCCATGGGCGCTGTGGAAATCGGCCGCGATTTCCTCCAGATCCTCCATGGTGCTGGCGTCGATCCAGCCCTTGGGGACGGCCACCACGACATCGGCATGGCCGAAGCCGAGGGGAGACAACAGCGCGATGCGGCTGTCGGCATCCGCCACGGTCTCGCGGATCAGATCCTCGCCCGTCACGCCGAAATGGGCATCGCCCGAACCAAGCTTGGAAACGATCTCGGATGCCGAGAGAAACAGCACCTCGACGCCCGGCATGTCCTGGATCACGCCGCGATAATCCCGGCTGCCGCCTTCCTGCGCCAGCGTCAAACCGGCACGGCTGAAGAAAGCCATGGTGTTTTCCTGCAAGCGCCCCTTGGAGGGAACAGCGATCAGCAATTTGCCCGTCATGCCGCCGCTCCCTGGCTTGTGCCGCCAAAGCGCTCGACCCAGAGCGAGAAACCAACGGCAGGGACATCGTGGTGCGAGCCAAGCCGCTGGAGCAGCGTGTCATAGCGCCCGCCACCCGCCAGCGGCTTGGGCGTTTCATGTCCAGGCGGCAGAATTTCGAACACCATGCCGGTGTAGTAGTCGAGGTTGCGGACAAAGCCGGCCGAAGCCGTGATCCGCGCCAGATCGATGCCCTGCGCCGCCATGAAGCCGATGCGTGTTTCGTAGCGCTCCAGGGCAGGCAGGATATCGATACCTTGGGTGTGGCAGAAACGGCGGATATCGCTGGCGACCGAATCCGGATCGCCCTCGATCGAGAGGAACTTCGCCAGCACATCGGCCTTGTCTGGATCGAGACCGCCTGCGCCTTCCTGTGCCTTGCGCAGGAAGCGCCCGGCAATCTCTTCCGCCGAGCGACCACCTGCGGCGCGAACGCCGCTGATCGACAGCATGTCGCCCACGAAGGCCTGGGCGGCATCGCTGCGGGCGCCTTCCAGCGCCGACATCACACCGGAATAGCGATCAAGCCCCATGGCACCGCTGGCCTGGCTGAGGGCTTCCGCGGGTGATTTGCCGCTGGCGAGACGCCGCCTGAGTCGACGCGCCATGCCGGCGGGTACCGCAAGGCTGTCGAGCACACTGTTGATCAGTCCAGCGTCGCCAAGGCGAACGATGGTGCCCGCCTGTGCCAGGGAGCCTCCGCTGAGTTTCTCGGAAGCGTGGATGGCGAGGGCCAGGATTTCCGCATCGGCGGCTTCCGCATCGGTGCGGCCAAGCGATTCGACGCCCGCCTGGATGAATTCACCGCTCTCGCCCTGGCGATGACGGAAAACCGGCCCGCAATAGGACATGGCGGCCCGCATGGGCGTTGCCCCCTGCATGAGGACCGCCTTAGCGCAAAGAGGGATCGTGAACTCTGGCCGCAGGCACATTTCGGTTCCTGCCGCGTCCTGAGTGAGGAACAGCCGTCGCCGGATGTCTTCGCCGGACAGATCAAGGAACAGGTCGGCGCGCTGCAGCAGGGGCGCATCGGCGCGTGGATAGCCCGCAGCCTCCAGAAGCGCGATCAGGTCGCGGGTTTTGTCGTGAGGCTGCATCGGCCCATCCATTTGGTACGCCGCCGGATAGCAGATGCTGGTGTCCTGTGCGACCATTTCCGCCCAACAGGGTTACGGGCTGTGACAGTTTGGCAACGCAGCAGTCTGCATCGGGCAATCCATAGCGTTCCCAGGTTTTTTAAAGGATATATTTACCCTAACGGTTCCACAACATTTCCATCGTTTCTTGAGGTTTCCCATGCGCTCTCTCACCAAGCTCTTCGCTTTCGGCGTCATATCGGCCCTGTCGTTGTCCGCTGTCTCGGCTGCCGACATGCCGGGCAAGGTGCTCAAACCAACGGCCCCGGCGCCCAACAATGCCTGTCTCGAGACGTCTGGCCTGCCGACCGACATCTTTGGCTTCTCGTCGGGTTCGGATGTCGCTGACCTCGGCTCCTGGGGCAGTTCGCTGGAGTATAACGGTGCCTATGGCACGCGCTTTGGCACGCTCAACGGCCACAACATCAAGGGCCAGGTTTCGACCTCGCCGATCCGCTGCCTCGAGATCGGACCATCCCTCAATTATGGCAGTTCGCGCACCACTGACCGCATCGGACTGACGAGTGCATCTGCGAAGGCCTTTGGTGGCCAGATCGAGTTCAAGTACAAGATTCTGGGCCGCGCCACCCATGGCATCGGCCTGACCGTGACGGCCGAGCCAGGCTACAGCGCCGTCAACAACCGCTTCAGTGATCCGCTGACGCCGTTCCTGGGGTCGGAGCGCTCGCGCTCGGGCAGCAATTCGTTCAAGATCCTGACGGACTTCGCGCTGGTGCCAGAGCGTATCTATGGTGCCATCAATGTCGAGTATGGCCAGGGCTGGGCGAGCAGTGAGCCGCTTGGGTTGAATGGCTGCAATCCGGCCATCGGGTTCACCGGCGGTTGGTGCAAGGCATCGAGCCTCAACCTGCGTGCGGCGGTGTCCGCCAAGCTCACCGACACGTTCTATCTCGGTGTCGAGGGGCAGCATCTCAGGGCCTATAGCGGCACCTTCCTCAATCAGTTGAACGGCCAAGCCTGGTTCGTTGGTCCAACGGTGTTCTGGCAGGCGACCGAGAAGCTGGCGGTTTCCGGCACCTTCGCGACGCAGGTGGCTGGACAGGCCCGCGGCACGCCGAATTCGCTCGATCTCGACAATTTCAGCCGCCACATCGCCAAGCTGAAGCTCGGCTACAGCTTCTGACGCCTTCTCCCGGCTTGCGGAGGCTTCCAGGATAATGCGAGACATGGGGCAGAAAGAATCTGCTCCATGTCCTCTTCTCCATTTGTGCTCGATCCTCGTCTTGAGGCTGATACGCTGCCGCTGGGTCGCTTGACCCTCTGCCACGTGCTGCTGATGAATGATGCCCGCTATCCATGGCTCATTCTGGTGCCGGAAAAGCCCGATCTGGCCGAAATCATCGATCTTGCGGAGGCTGACCAGATTCAGCTGATGCGCGAGATCGGGGCGGTATCGACCGCGCTGAGATCGCTTTATTCCCCAGACAAACTCAATGTCGGTGCGTTGGGCAACCGTGTCCGGCAGTTGCATGTGCATGTGCTCGCGCGCTTTCAGTCCGATGCAGCCTGGCCGGGTCCGGTCTGGGGCGTGGGTAAGGCGCAACCCTATCCTCCGCACATGGCGGGTGTGACGCTGGATCGGCTGGTCGCAGCCCTGAAACCCCTCGGTCTCCAGGAGATGGTCTGATGGACCTGTTCGAAGGGACAACGACCGCTGCGGCAGCGGATCTCGGGTTTGCCACGCTGGCCTTCGACCGTGCAGCCTGGCGACGCGAGGACGCTGTCTGGCAGGCCGAGGCCATGGCCGACCCGGAGGCCCGTTTTGTGGCAATCTGCCGGGACACGCCGGTGCTGGCCTTTGACGGGGGTGGGCTGAATCCGCTGCTTTCGCAGGCCCGAGTGCGTGATCTTGGTCCGTCGGGCGAAGCCCTGTTTCTTGGCCTTGACGAAGGAGCGCCGCGTTTTGCGCTCGACATCGCTGCCGAGCAGTTCGACGAGTTGAAGCTGCGCGACGATCTCAAGCTGATCGACATGCGCTCGATCGCCATGCAAGGGCTGTTTTCGCCGGGCGTTCTCAACGCCATTGGCACGGCCAAGGCCATGCTGCTGTGGCACGGCAGGCATCGTTTCTGCAGCAATTGCGGCGTGCCCTCCAGCGCCGCTTCGGCGGGCTGGAAGCGGCGTTGCGACGCCTGCAAGACGGAGCACTTTCCCCGCACCGACCCCGTGGTGATCATGCTCGCGATCCGTGGCGATCAGTGCCTGATGGGGCGCGCGCCGCAGTTTCCCGAGGGGCGCTACTCATGCCTTGCCGGTTTCATGGAGCCGGGCGAGACGATCGAGGATGCAGTGCGCCGCGAAATCCTGGAGGAAACCGGGGTGAAGACGGGCCGGGTGCGCTATCTCAGCGCCCAGCCCTGGCCTTTTCCGGGATCGCTGATGATCGGCTGTCTGGCGGAAGCCACGTCCTCCGAAATCACCATCGATGCGGCGGAACTGGCCGATGCCCGCTGGTTCAGCCGTGATGAAGTGCGCCAGATCCTGCGCAACGAGCATCCCAAGGGCATATCCGCACCGCCGCGCATGGCGATTGCCAACCACATCATGCAGCTTTTCGCCGACGGCTGAATCTCACCAGGCTGTCAAGTCTGCCCTCTTTTTTTGACGGACACGACCGTTCGTCGTCTTGGACGGGCTTGACCTGTCCATCCACGTTTTACCAAGGGCGCATAAACGGGGATGGCCGCGTCAAGCGCGGCCATGACGTGTTTCCGGCACAAACTGTATGTTCAACTGCCCTTTGCCGCTTCCTCGCGGTATGGATGCGCGGGATAGACGCCGATGATGCGCAGTTCCTTCGAGAAGAAGGCCAGTTCCTCGAATGCGTGCTTCAGGCCCGGGTCGTCCGGGTGGCCGTCGACTTCGGCGTAGAATTGCGTGGCCGTGAACTGGCCTTCCACCATGTAGCTCTCGAGCTTGCT
>JANNFV010000335.1:0-10432 GCA_031380285.1 Hyphomicrobiales bacterium
GCGCCTGCATCGCAGCGCCGAGACTTTCCGACGACGACAGCGCCGAAGTGTGCGCCGCCACAAACTGAAAGCCGGCGGCGGAGATCGGTGGGAGCGCTGAAATCGGTCAACGGGGTCATGGCCGTGCAGCCGGTGTGAGGCTTACCGCTCTGCGTCATGGGCCAGCCCAAGCCGCATAGCCAACTCGTGCAAGCGCTTGTCGCGCGTCAACAGTGTCGATCCCGGCTGAAGGCGCACGGATCCGATGAGATGCGCATCGACATAGCCAATGCCGGATGCCGCAAGACCGCTGTTGGCGATGACATGCATGACTTCGGCATGCTCTGCCACGGCAATGGCCGGAAGTGCATCAAGCGCCTCAAGAATCATTGCACGTTGGCGCAGATCACCCAGTGCGAGTTCGCCGCAGATGAAGGGATGCGACAGAACGCGGCCCTCTTCCAGCAGACGGATCAAAAGGGTGTCACCCGTCCGGAAATGATCGATCCAGACCGAGGTGTCGACCAGGATCATGTGTCGGAAAGCTTGCCAATATCAGAAGGCTTGCCGATTGACTGGCGTCGCGGCGTTGTCTTGAGCGCCGGTTCGCTGCCGCCAAGGCGTGCGAGTCGAAGGGCGCTTTCTCGCGCAATCAAGGCTTTGAGGCCTTCGCGAACCAAGGCCGATTTCTCGTGGACGCCCGTCAGGCTGCTGGCTCTCGAAAGGAGTTCGTCGTCTATGGCAAGCGTCGTGCGCATCGAAAGCACTCCTGATGTGCTTTAAAATGACATCAATCGATGATGATTTCAATGCCAGGCAAATCAAGTTGCAAACGGACGGTCAGCGCGATGCCGGTTGCCTCACCGCCAAGGCACGACGTTTCTTGACGTGTTTATGGGCCGCAGGAAGACATGGATGGACGGGTCAAGCCCATCCAAGACGACGTGCCACTGTTTCCATCAAAGAACATCATGCTTTAGCGTCCACGCCGGGATCAAGTCCGGCTCGACCGGAGATGTCTCGACCGGCAGCCCGGCATCCATCCACGCCTCGATGCCGTCGCGATACCACAACACCTGGCTGAATCCGAAGCCAACGGCCCGTCGCGCTGCGTTCCACGACACCCAGCAATTGGCGAGACAATAGAATACCATGGGACGATCCATGGCACCGCCCGCAAGCGCCAGAAGCTTGCCCTTCTCGGCAGCGGCATCCACATCGTCCAGTCGACCAAGCCCCATGCGGGGCAGCCAGACCGAGCCGGTGATGCGCTGGCGCTCCGGCGGACGGCCGCGCACCAGGTCGCGCAGGCGTTCGGCAAGCGTGGTGTCATTGGTCACGACATCGATCAGCAGCGGCTTCTCCCGCACGATCAATTCCTCAAGCGCATCCATGCCGATCATTCGCCCGCCTGCAACCGAAGAGGGCACTTCGGCGCGAAACTGGGCGATGCGGTAGCCGGTGGCGGGGTCAAAGGGTTCGTTTATTGCTGCCAAAGGGGTGCGGGCATGCAGGAGCGGTCCGCTGGCGAGCACCCCAAGCAGCAAGGTGATCAGCGCGGCAGGAATGACCAGCGTTCTGCGTGAGCTGATGTCCATGAACCCAACATATCGGAATGGGCGAGCAAGCGCGAGGATTGGGTTGAAAAAGGCTTAATGGGGGCAACCCAAACGCGAATTCGTCTGAAAGTCCATTTGGAAAGTCGGCTCACCGCAGTCTCAAGGCCCTCACTTTGAGCCTGTCGAAGGGTCGCGGGCTGCCAGGGCGTGAAACCCCTCGATCCAATGCGCCTGACGAATTGCGACAGGCTCAGGATGAGCATTTTCTGGAAACTCCGACTTTGCCAACAAACTCTAAGCCGATGCGCTCGCTTGGTGATCTTCACCGCGTCATGAATCAGTAGCCGATGGAGAGTTTGGTCGGTCCCGTGCGAAAGTCGGAATAGTCCACAGCTATGGCGTGGTTCTTCGGAAAGTCACCGTAGATGCCAAATTTGAAATCGCGTTGTTCGGCTTGTATCCGTGGGGCCAGGTTGCCAGCGGCTCTCGCGACGCGATTCTTGCCAAGATAGAACGCGACAACGGCGGTATCGGCCCGTCCGCCATCCATGTGCATCGCGACTGTGAAGGGCCGGTCTCGCGGCTGGCGTGCAAACGCGGCATCGCCCGTTATGTTTGGTCCAGCGATGCAGAAAATGCGACCAGGCCGACTGGCTGGATCGAAGTCCCAGGGCAGCTCTCCGCCTTCGGCAGTAAGCAAGACACGGTGAGGACCTTCTTTGGTCTCTTTGACGTTTTCCGCGAGATAGCCGCCCTTGCAGCGTATGCCGACAACCTCGGCGGGCTTCAGTTCGCCCATCATTTCGGTCGTGACGTACAATTGGTCATCTTCGTACCGCAACGCCATCACAGGAGAGAAGTTCTTGAAGCCGGATTGCGAGAAATCACCGCGAAATTTCATCTGTGCGATGATCAATCGCCTGTTGCCACCCCCTTCAGGAGACAAGTTGGCAACACCACCCCGGGCCTTGGAAAGATTGATCGAGATGCGATAAAATACAGGTTTGAGAAACGGCCCTTGCCCGCTCCTGATTTCATTGCGGATGTCACAAAGCTGCGGCTTCTCGTCTGGCGGACGACACGTCTTGCCGCTGTTACCGAGGCGTATGACCCCATAGGTTGGAAATGTCGTCGCACCATCGATATTGCCTGTGCCGGACTGGTCTGAACTGTCCAAAGACTCCAGGCTGCCTTGTCGAAACATGCCGTTCGCAGGATTGAAACCTGAAGGATCGAAGGCGATACGCTCCGAGAAATAGGCATCTTGCTGGCTGTCATTGGTCTGACAACCCGCAAGAAACAGACAAAGCGAAAATCCCCAAATGCATTGACCGAACGGCTTCATGCGATTGATTCCAAAATTGAGTGTCATTCAATGCGGATTAACCAAACTATCTCGGATTTCGCGGGTTACATCAAGCTTCACTGGGCGCGAATATCGCAGCAAGAAGGCGTTCGAAACCAAGTTGTGGCGTTGAAGGTGCGCCAGCAAAGAACGATACGCTGCGAACATCGCCGTGGCTTGTTCCCGATCTGACCCCACCCTTGCCATTCCCCCCGACCCGTGCCATACGCGCGGCCATCCCACACGCAAGGGTTTCGGCCTGCTTCAAGGTCGTTCCGGTGTGGACGCTCTCCGGCTCACCCCGACAGTGCTTCCACAACACACCCCCTGCGGCGGACCAACCGGAGAAGAACGACCATGGCACTGCCCGATTTCACCATGCGCCAGCTGCTCGAAGCAGGCGCCCATTTCGGCCACCAATCGCACCGCTGGAACCCCAAGATGGGCTCCTATATTTTCGGCACGCGCAACAACATCCACATCATCGACCTCTCGCAGACCGTGCCGTTGCTGCACCGTGCGCTGCAGGCCGTGTCGGATACGGTCGCCAAGGGTGGCCGTGTGCTGTTCGTCGGCACCAAGCGCCAGGCGTCGGATGCCATCGCGGCGTCCGCCAAGCGCTCGGCGCAGTACTATGTCAATTCGCGTTGGCTGGGCGGCATGCTTACCAACTGGAAGACGGTGTCGAACTCCATCTCGCGCCTGCGCAAGGTCGATGAGCTTCTGGGCGCGGGCAACCAGTCCGGCCTGACCAAGAAAGAGCGCCTTCTGATGTCGCGCGAGCGTGACAAGCTGGACAAGGCGCTGGGCGGCATCAAGGACATGGGCGGCACGCCGGACATGATCTTCGTGATCGACACGAACAAGGAACAGCTGGCGATCAAGGAAGCCAATCGTCTGGGCATCCCCGTCGCGGCCATCGTGGACACCAACAGCGATCCCGACGGCATCACCTTCCCGATTCCTGCCAACGATGATGCGGCGCGCGCCATCGAGTATTACTGCGACCTGATCGCCCGCTCCTGCATCGACGGCATCACGCGCGGTCAAGGTGGTGCTGGCCTTGACCTGGGTGCGATGGAAGCCCCGGTCATCGAAGAGTTGCCGATGGTCGAGACGGCCTCTGCCGGTTCCGCTGGCGAAGTGTTCGAGGTGCTGTCGTCGCCGCGCGGTGGCGTGGACGATCTCACCAAGCTCACGGGTGTTGGCCCCGAGCTCGAGAAGAAGCTCAACGAAGGCGGCATCTTCCACTACTGGCAGTTGGCTGCCATGACGGACGCCGATGTTGCCAAGATCGATGCCGATCTCAAGCTCAACGGCCGCATCGGTCGCGACGGCTGGATCGAAACGGCCAAGGCCCTCGTCGCCTGAATCCCAAGGCCCTCACCCTGAGCGTATCGAAGGGTTGAGGGCCATTTCCAGACTTGGTTGATTCATCCTTCGACAGGCTCAGGATGAGGCCGCGAGAGCTGTTCAGGCTCACCGAACTTTCAGAGAAGGAACCGGCCATGGCCGACATTACCGCCGCATTGGTCAAGGAACTGCGCGAGAAGACCGGCGCAGGCATGATGGATTGCAAGAACGCGCTCACCGAAGTGGGCGGCGATATCGAAGCCGGCGTGGACTGGCTGCGCAAGAAGGGCCTGTCCAAGGCCGCCAAGAAATCCGACCGCATCGCAGCAGAAGGCCTGATCGGCCTGACCGCAGCGGGCACCAAGGGCACGGTCGTCGAGGTCAATTCCGAGACGGATTTCGTGGCCAAGAACGATACGTTCCAGGGCCTGGTGAAGGCGATCACGGCGGTTGCCGCCAAGGTCGGCACCGATGTCGAGGCCATCAAGGCTTCGGCCTATCCCACGGGCGGCACGGTGGCGGACGCCATCGCCAACGCCATCGCCACGGTCGGCGAGAACATGACGCTGCGTCGCGCCGCCAGCCTTTCGGTCGGCTCGGGCGTGGTCGCCAACTACATGCACACCTCGATTTCGGAGGGCCTTGGCCGCATCGGCGTGCTCGTGGCGCTGGAATCGACGGGCAATGCCGAGGCGTTGAACGCTTTCGGTCGCCAGGTCGCCATGCACATCGCTGCCACCAACCCGGTTGCCCTTGACGGTTCCTCCGTCGATCCTGCCGTTCTGGAGCGCGAAAAGGCGATCCTGCGCGACAAGAACGCGGGCAAGCCTGACCACGTCATGGACAAGATCATCGAAAGCGGCCTCAAGTCCTATTTCAAGGAAGTGACGCTGCTCGACCAGGCTTTCGTCATCGACCCCTCCAAGACTGTCGGCCAGGCCGCGAAGGAACTGGAAGGCAAGGCAGGCGCACCGGTCAAGATCACCGGCTTCGTACGCTATGCACTGGGCGAAGGCATCGAGAAGAAAGTCGATGATTTCGCCGCCGAAGTGGCTGCTGCCGTCGCGGGTTAGTCTGCATCACTGTTGTGCGTCCTTCGCGGCTCCGCTTCGCTCCGCACCTCAGGATGAGGACTGTTGTGCAAGGCTATACCCTGCTCATCCTGAGGTGCGAGCGATAGCGAGCCTCGAAGGACGCAGGATGCCTCTGCAACACGCGACGTTACGCATTGCGCGAAAATTCCAAAGGGGCGTGTTTCACATCCGCCATTTTTTGTTGCACAGATGCACGGAACGAATCTCTCGCCGCGAGTCCCTGAATCACGATGGCCAAGAACCCCAGGCGCTTTCTTGTCAAGGTCTCCGGCGAAGCGCTGATGGGGGCGCAATCGGCTGGTCTTGATCCGGCAACGCTCGAGCGCATCGCCGCAGATCTCGCCAAAGCCGCAAAAACCCGCCAGATCGCGGTTGTTGTTGGCGGCGGCAACATCTTCCGCGGCCTGCAGGGCGCGAAACGCGGCATCGAGCGCAACACCGGCGACAGCATGGGCAGGCTCGCCACCGTGATCAATGCCCTGGCGCTGGCCGATGCCGTGCGCGGCGCGGGCGCGAAGGCCGTGGCGCTTTCGGCGGATCCGATGCCGAGCCTCTGCCGCAGCTACACTCAGCCCGAGGCCGAACGCTATCTCAGCGAGGGCTATGTGGTTGTGCTGGGCGGCGGCACCGGACAGCCCTTCTTCACCACCGACACAGCGGCAGCGTTGCGTGCGGCGGAACTGGATTGCGCGGCGGTGCTGAAGGCCACCAATGTCGATGGTGTCTATTCGTCCGATCCGAAGACAAACCCGGCTGCCACCCGCTATGAGCGCCTGACCCATGACGAAGCCATCGAAAAGCGGCTGGGAGTCATGGATACGGCGGCCTTTGCCCTTGCCCGGGAGAATGCATTGCCGATAATCGTGTTCTCGATTCAAGGCGAGAACGCCATCAGCAGCGTTCTTGCCGGCAAGGGCAAGGCAACCCATGTCGTGCCGGGCTGAGTGCAGCGTAGCAGAACGGAGCAACCGCCATGGCGGCGACCTTTGACATCAACGACCTCAAGCGCCGCATGGCGGGCGCCGTGACCGCGCTGCGGCATGATCTGGCATCGCTGCGCACCGGGCGGGCCTCGGCCAATCTGGTCGATCCCATCGAGGTCGAAGCCTACGGTGCCTCGCTGCCGCTCAACCAGGTGGCGACGGTGTCCGTGCCGGAGCCGCGCCTGCTGTCGATCCAGGTCTGGGACCGCAGCATGGTGGCGGCTGTCGAGAAGGCGATTCTGAAATCCGATCTCGGCATGACACCCAACACCGAGGGTCAGGTGATCCGCCTGCGTGTGCCGGAGATGAACCAGCAGCGCCGTCAGGAAATGGTCAAGGTGGCTCACAAATACGCCGAGCAGGGCAGGGTGGCAGCCCGCCACGTGCGCCGCGATGGCATGGACCTGCTCAAGAAGCTCGAGAAGGACGGCCACGTGAGCGAGGATGATGTGGCCCGCCAGTCCGACCAGGTGCAGAAGGCAACAGATCAGACCATTACGGAAATGGATCAGGTGCTTGCCGCCAAAGAAAAAGAGATCATGCAGGTCTGATGACACCGGGGAGCGCGATTCTTCAGGCAGAGGCCGATCCGGCGCATGGTGGAGGTGCGTCTGCACCGCAGCATGTCGCCATCATCATGGATGGCAATGGCCGCTGGGCCTCGCGCCGTGGCCTGCCGCGTTTCGAGGGGCATCGCCGGGGCGTGGAAGCCGTGCGCCGTTCCGTGCGGGCCAGCATCGAACTGGGTATCCGCTATCTCACGATCTACAGCTTCTCGACCGAAAACTGGTCGCGCCCCGCCGCCGAGATCGCGGAATTGATGGGGCTTCTGCGCCGTTTCATTCGCAACGATCTGGCTGATCTGCACGCCCAGAACGTCCGCATCAGGATCATCGGCGAAAAAACCGGTGTTTCCGAGGATATTCAGCGCCTTCTGACGGAAGCTGAAACCGTCACACGAGACAATTCCGGCCTCACCCTGGTGATCGCCTTCAATTATGGCGCACGCCAGGAAATCACCGCCGCCTTCCGCAAGGTGGCGGAGCAGGTGGCTGCGGGAGAGCTTGATCCTGCCTCCATCGACATCTCGACCGTCGATGCCCTGATGATGACGGACGGCATCCCCGAGCCTGATCTGCTGATCCGGACCTCGGGCGAACAGCGACTGTCGAATTTCCTGCTGTGGCAGTTGGCCTATGCCGAATTCGTGTTCCTGCCCGTGCTCTGGCCTGATTTCGAGAAGGCGCATTTGCTGGAAGCCATCCTGCAATACCAAGGCCGCCACCGCCGCTTCGGCGGCATCGGGGCCGCGCCGTGAGCGCCGGGCCGGAACAGGCGGGCGGCCTTTCCGAGCTGAACAAGCGCATCATTTCCGGCATCGTCATGGCAACGGTCGCCATTGGAACGACCATTCTGGGCGGTCCTGTCTTTGCGCTGGTGTGGTTTGGAGCAGCGCTGGCCGTGGCATTCGAATGGCAGCGGCTGGTGCAAGGTGCCGCGTCATGGCCCGCGACGCTGGCAAGTGCCGCTGTCGTGACAGCGGCTGCGGCGGGCGCATTCTGGCTGTCGCCGCTGTTTTTTGGCGTTGCGGTCGTGTTGCTCGGCGCTGTCTGGTTCGTTACCCCCTCCGACCATCGCCCCGCAGCCGTGACGGGCGCGGTTTATGCGGCAGCACTTGGTGCGGCCATGCTGCTGTGCCGCGGCACGGGATACAGCGGCATGATCATCATCGTCTGGCTGTTCGCGGTGGTCTGGGGCACCGACATCCTGGCGTACTTCACCGGGCGCTCGCTCGGTGGTCCCAAGCTCTGGCCGCGCGTCAGCCCGAAGAAGACCTGGTCTGGCGCCATCGGCGGCCTTGTCGGTGGCGTCATCCTGGGCTGTGTGGTGCTTGTCAGCCTTGGCATTGCGCTGAAAGGACAACATATTGCGCTGTCCATTGCCTTCTCCGTGCTGACCCAATGCGGCGATCTCTACGAATCCGCGATCAAGCGCCGCTATAACGCGAAGGATTCAGGCACGCTCATTCCCGGCCATGGCGGTTTCATGGACCGGCTCGACGGTTTCATCTTTGCGGTCGTCTTCGCTGCGCTGTTTGGCGTTGCAAGAGGTGGTTTGGGCGAGGTCCCAAGGGCATTGCTCGTCTGGTCATAACCCGTGAGCTGGGCGCGTTGACCATATTTGGTCAAACTTCTGGTCTGTGGAAGAGAACATTGGCTGTCCGCGTGGCGGCTTGGTACAATCCAGCTTGGCGAAGTGCGATCGCCTGACGGGTCTAGCGAGGGGTCGATGGAGTTTTTATCCGCGATGGGCGGCAATGTATGGGCAGTTCTGTCCTACGCCTTGCCGTTCCTGTTCCTCTTATGCGTCGTCGTCTTCATCCATGAACTCGGCCATTTCCTGGCGGGACGCTGGTGTGGCGTGAAGGTCAACGCCTTTTCGGTCGGCTTTGGGCCGGAACTGTTCGGCTTCGTGGACCGCTATGGCACGCGCTGGAAGTTTTCGGCCTTTCCTCTGGGCGGCTACGTGAAGTTCGCGGGCGATCTCAACGTCGCGAGCGCGCCCGATTTCGATGCGGCCAACGCCATGAGCGACGAGGAAAAGCGCACAAGCTTTCCGCACAAGTCGGTGGGGCAGCGGGCCTTCATCGTCTTCGCTGGTCCCTTGGCGAATTTCATCCTCTCCATCGTGCTGTTTGCCGGCCTGTCCATGACCTATGGCCGTTTCACGGCTGATCCGGTGATCGGCAATGTTTTGCCGGGTTCCGTGGCGGAAAAGGCCGGTTTCAAGCCGGGTGATCGTGTTCTGCGCATTGATGGCCGGGAAATCGCTTCGTTCGAGGCGTTGCAGCGGCTGGTCAACGCCAGCCCCGATGTTCGGTTGTCCATCACCGTGCAGCGCGATGGCAAGGAGAACCAGATCACGGCCACGCCGGAACTGATGGAGATCAAGAGCAGCCTGGGCATTTCCCGCATCGGTCGCCTTGGCCTGACCGGCAGCAGCGATCCCGCCCATCTGCGCACCGAACGCTACGGCCCCATCGACGGTCTGGCCCACGGCGTGAAGGAAACCTGGTATGTCGTGGAGCGCACCGGAGCTTATCTGGGCAAGCTGGTCACGGGGCGGGAATCGCCCGACCAACTCAGCGGATTGCCGCGAATCGTGCAGGCCTCGGGCGAAGTGACCAAGGCCGGCGGCTTCCAGTCCCTGCTCGGTCTCACCGCCCTGATGTCGGTGTCCATCGGCCTGTTGAACCTGTTCCCGATTCCCATGCTGGATGGCGGACACCTGCTGTTCTACGCCTATGAATGGATTCGCCGCAGGCCCCTGTCCGAACGCAAGCAGGAGCTGGGATATCGGGTCGGTTTCGCCATGGTGATCGGCCTCATGGTGTTCGCAACCTGGAACGACATCAGGCACTTTTTCTCGATTTGAGTCACATCAGGCGTTGCGGAAGGGCCACGGCTAACGAATTTAAAACGTATTCAGCCAAACACGGTTGCAACTCACGGCAACTTGGCTAGAAGCGTGGAAGGGGTAGCAGGCGCGCATGCGGGCCTGGGATCGATTCCCTTGTGGGATCTTGGACAGACAGACGAGTTAATTGATGAAGATGACCATTGCTTCTCGCCTTTCCAGTCTCGCCCTCGGGGCGGGTATGGCCATGATTGCGGCGCTTCCCGCTTTCGCACAGACGATTTCCGTGCAGGGCAACCAGCGCGTCGATGCGGACACCGTGCGGTCCTATTTCACGGGTGAACGGCTCGACCAGGCCGGGATCGATCGCGCCGTGCGCGGCATGTACAATTCCGGCATGTTCTCCGATGTGCGCGTCTCGCGCACCGGTGGCGGCCTTGTGGTCCGCGTCGTCGAGAATTCCGTCGTCAACCGCGTGACGCTGTCGGGCAACAGCAAGGTCAAGTCCGACCAGTTGTTCCCTGAATTGCAGACCAAGTCTCGCGGCGCCTACAGCAAGGCCATGATCGATGGCGACGTGCAGCGCATCATGGAAATCTATCGCCGCATCGGTCGCCTTGGCCTGACCGGCAGCAGCGATCCCGCCCATCTGCGCACCGAACGCTACGGCCCCATCGACGGTCTGGCCCACGGCGTGAAGGA
>JANNFV010000367.1:0-3696 GCA_031380285.1 Hyphomicrobiales bacterium
GAGGACTGATGGGTCTTGCAAGGCACATGTTTCCTCATCCTGAGGTGCGAGCGATAGCGAGCCTCGAAGGACGCACAACGTTGATGCAGGCGATACACTTTCAATCCGGGCGGAGAACAGGCTTGTGAAATTCCCTTCGCTGAAAATGCTGTTCGACTATGCTGCCGAGGGGCCGGACAAGCGGGCGGCTGTGCTGCTGGGCTTGTCCGCCGCCACCATCTGTGGCGCGTGGCTCAGCGAGTATGGCCTGGGTTACATTCCCTGCAAGCTGTGCCTGCTGCAGCGCTGGCCCTATTATTTCGGCGTGCCTCTCGCGGCTTTCGCCTGGGTTCTCGCTGGGCCGATGAAGCTGCGGCTGGCGGCAAGGCCAGCCTTCGCCATGCTGGCCGCGATCTTCATGCTGAGCGTGGCGCTGGGCGTCCATCACGCCGGTGTCGAATGGGGCTGGTGGCAAGGTCCGCCGGATTGCGGCGGCAAGATTGCGGCTGGGCCTGCCAACGTGGGCGATCTGCTGAATGCGATGAACAACACCAAGCTGGTGAGCTGCACCGAAGCGCCGTTCCGCATCATGGGCCTGAGTCTGGCGGGCTGGAACGCGCTGGTGTCTTTCCTGATGGCGACGATTGCGATCCGGGGCTGGCGGGGGCAATTCGTCCCTTCTCCCCGCTTGCGGGGAGAAGGTTAGGATGAGGGGCGGTGTGGGTTTGCGCTGAGGCTTGTCACCTGGCCCCTCACCCCTACCCTCTCCCCGCAGGCGGGGAGAGGGAGCAAGACGCCTCACATCTCCAGCTCGGTATCCCAGTAGAGATAATCCATCCAGCTGTTGTGCAGGTAGTTCGGCGGAAACAGCCTGCCGTTTCGGTGCAGATCGTTCACGGTCGGCGCAAATGGCTTCTGATGCGGGAACATCTTGGCGGCTGCGGGCATCTTGTCGCCCTTGGCGAGGTTGCAGCAGGAACAGGCCGCAACGACGTTTTCCCAGGACGTCAGGCCGCCCTTGGAGCGCGGGATCACGTGGTCGAAGGTGAGTTCGTCCTTGTCGCCACAATACTGGCAGACGAATTTGTCGCGCAGGAACACGTTGAAGCGCGTGAAGGCCGGGTGGCGCGAGGGCTGCACATAGGTCTTCAGCGAGACGACCGAGGGCAGGCGAAATTCCGCCGTGGGGCTGCGCACCACGGTTTCATATTCCGAGACGATGTTGACGCGGTCCAGGAACACGGCCTTCAGCGTGTCCTGCCAGCTCCACTGCGATAGCTGATAATAGCTCAAGGGCCGGTAATCGGCATTGAGAACGAGGGCCGGACATCCATCCGGCGAGGAGTCCCGCAACACAGGCGGCGCAACATGGATCGTCAAACCTGAGAAGCCTCCTGCCTTCAGGGAGGGCCGTTCCGGACTTGAACACGTGCCGGATAGGACCGAACCACACAGTATCCATACACCCCACAGACGAATCCGTGCGATGTTTCTATCTAAGCGTGCCGCGACAAAATTGTGAAGGGGCATCTGGCGAGTTGAACGGGAGAGCCGCTCCGCCTATGTCCATACGGCAAGACGGGAGGCGGACATGGCAAAACGGGCGACGGCATCACAGGACGCAGACCTCGGACATATGCCGGAATGGCGGCTGGAGCATCTGTATCCAGCCATGGACTCGCCGGAATTTACCGCTGACCTCGCCCGCTCCGCCAGCGAAGCCGCAGCCTTTGCAGCCCAATATCGCGGCAAGCTCGAAGGAATCCTGCGCGGCAAGGACGCCGCCAAGACCATGCACGCCGCAATCCAGCGTTTCGAGGCGCTGGAAGATCTGATGGGGCGCATCATGTCCTATGCAGGCCTGGTCTATGCCGGCGACACGACCGACCCGGCGCGGGGCAAGTTCTATGGCGATGCGCAGGAAAAGATCACCACGGCGTCATCCGACCTGCTGTTCTTCACGCTGGAACTGAACCGCATCGAGGACGCATTGCTGGACAAGGCGATGGGCCACGCGCCGCTGTCGCATTATGCGCCCTGGATCGAGGATATCCGCAAGGAAAAGCCCTTTCAGCTGGAGGACAAGCTGGAGCAGCTGTTTCACGAGAAATCCGTGGTGGGGCGCGGGGCCTGGAACCGGCTGTTCGATGAAACCATCGCGTCGCTGCGCTTCGACGTCGATGGCGAACTGATCCCCCTCGAGCCGACCTTGAACCTGTTGCAAGACACGGATGGCCAGAAGCGCCGCAAGGGTGCCGAAGCGCTGGCGAAGACCTTCGGTGACAACATCCGGCTGTTCACGCTCATCACCAATGTGCTCGCCAAGGACAAGGAAATTTCTGATCGCTGGCGCGGCTTCAAGGACATCTCGGAGAGCCGCCACCTGTCCAACCGGGTCGAGCCGGAGGTGGTGGAGGCCATGGTTTCCGCCGTGCGTGCGGCCTATCCGCGCCTGTCGCACCGCTACTACAAGCTCAAGGCCAAATGGTTCGGCATGGAGCAGCTGAACCACTGGGACCGAAACGCACCCTTGCCAAAGGTTGAGCAGCGCAGCATTCCCTGGAGCGAAGCCAAGGACATGGTGCTGACGGCCTATGCCGGATTCTCCCCTGACATGGCGGGCATCGCCCGGCGCTTCTTCGATGAGGGCTGGATCGACGCGCCGACCAGGCCGGGCAAATCACCCGGTGCTTTCGCGCATCCCACCGTGCCCTCGGCGCATCCCTATGTGCTGCTGAACTACCAGGGCAAACCGCGTGACGTGATGACGCTGGCCCATGAACTCGGCCACGGCGTGCACCAGGTGCTGGCCGCCCCTCAGGGTGCGCTGATGGCGCCGACCCCGCTGACACTGGCCGAAACGGCCTCGGTGTTTGGCGAGATGCTGACCTTCCGCAAGCTGCTGGCCGCGATCACCGATCCCAAGCAGAAAAAGGCCATGCTCGCCTCCAAGGTGGAGGACATGATCAACACCGTGGTGCGCCAGATCGCGTTCTACTCCTTCGAGCGCAAGGTGCATGAGGCGCGCAAGGAAGGCGAGCTGACATCCGAGCAACTGGGCGAATTGTGGATGAGCGTGCAGGGGGAAAGCCTCGGCCCCGCCATCAAGTTCCATCCGGGCTACGAGACCTTCTGGGCCTATATCCCGCATTTCATCCACTCGCCCTTCTACGTCTATGCCTACGCCTTCGGCGATTGCCTCGTGAACTCGCTCTATGGCGTCTACGAGAAAGCGCATCCCGGTTTCGTGGAGCACTATTTCGACCTGCTGAAGGCAGGTGGTGCCAAGCCCTATGGCGAGTTGCTCAAGCCCTTCGGCCTCGATGCCAAGGATCCGGCATTCTGGCAGATCGGGCTGAACATGATCGAGGGGATGATCGTGGAACTGGAGGCGATGGGGTGAGTGCTGTCTACAAAGTAAGGATTCAATCTCTCGTCGACTTCATCAGCAAAGTGACCAATTTTGCTGAGAAAGGGAACACTCTCAAATGCTATCGTGGCCAGCGAGACGCATCATGGAAAAATGTCCCTGGCCTTTTGCGTCCTGATTTAAGGACGCTTGAGGAGAACGAAAAAAGAGGTGGCTCGGGGAATCTGCACAGCGGGGATAAGTGGAGTTTCTGCCTGAGAGCGGCGTAGGATGCGCTGCGAACAGGAGCCGACATGGCAAGACGAGCACGCCGGAATCACACACCGGCATTCAAGGCGAAGGCAGCG
>JANNFV010000371.1:0-2991 GCA_031380285.1 Hyphomicrobiales bacterium
GGTGTGGGCACCGACGGTCGCGGCAACGTCAAGGCGACGGACCGCGACTACAAGACCTCGACGGACAAGGTCTTTGTGGCGGGTGACATGCGTCGCGGGCAGTCCCTCGTGGTCTGGGCCATCCGCGAAGGTCGCCAGGCCGCACGTTCGGTCGATGAGTTCCTGATGGGCGAGACAGTTCTGCCGCGGTAACGATGCAGGACAGAAGCGGTCAGTTCAGCCGGGTCTGGCGGCGCGGCCAGGCAAAATCATCGGCGCGGCCCGCCTTGGCGGGCGGTAAACGTCCATAGGCCAAGGCCTGCTCGACAAGAATGGTCATCTCGGTGGCGGGCGTGAGCACCCTGCCGCTCAGCAGACGCCCACCCGGAGACCGGGCGGGGCCTGTCAGCTCAAGGATGGGGCCTGACAAAGGACGCAGGCTGATCACCGGAAGCTCGGGCAACTCGGTTGGCAGCGGGATCGACGCCTGCAATCCCTGCGGCACCAGTCCGGGCGCATCACGCCGGATCTGTTCGGACAGATCGGACGGCAAGGCCGCGATCTCTGTTGCCGGTCGCTCGCGGCCCAGTTGCTGGTTGATCTCCTTGCCGACAAAAAAGCCAAGCTTGCGCGTGCCAGCCTTGTTGAAATGGATGCCGTCGGCAGTGCGCAGCCGCACGATCACGCCGTTCACATCGGGACCGCTGGAATTGTACTGGCCCTGCTCTGTGCTGAAGGCATCCCAGATATCGACATACACGGCACCGTTGCGGGCGGACCGCTCCCGGAACAGCGTGTTGAGTGCCAGCATATCGGCGGAGAGACGCTGACTGTGCATGATGGGCATGCCGACGATGACAAGGGGAATGCGCTTGTCGCGGGGCAATGCCATCAGATCGTCGAGGCGCTTCAGATAGATTTCGCGCCACCGCTCCGAGCCGAAATCGTGGCTTCCTGTTTCGTCCCGCAAGGCCTGCCGGTCATTGGACCCGAGCATCATGACCACCATGTCTGTTTTCTCGGTGCCAGCCAGCAGCTCCTTCAGCGCCTTGTTCCAGTCGAAATAGTCCTCGCGCACAAGCCCCGACGAGGAGCGTGCCCGCTTGACGACGCCGACATCCGGCTTGGTCTCGGCCAGCTGGTCCTTCAGGCCCTGGGAGAGAAGGTCACCCAACGAATCGCCAATGACATGCACGAAGGTCGTGATCGGAACCTCGGATTTCTCGGGCGGCACCAGGGTCTCGCCCTCGGGGGGAACGACCGACCGTCTGCGGGGTGCAGCATAACCCGCTTCGCCTGGCGGGCGGACAACCCGGCGTGGCGGCGTTCGCACCTCGGGCTGGCTGCGGAACAGCAGCCTGCTGGGGTTCTGCTGGAAGAATCGCAATGCGTCTCCATCCTGAGCGACCACAACGGGGCCTCCCGTCAGGAGCAGGAGCAGTCCAACCGCACACAGGGAAAGCAGGTGCCTCATCGCCATGGACACAAGAATAGCCATTCGAGCACAAAATCGCCAGCGTCGAATCTCCGTGCTTCTTTCCGGGGGGAACTCAGGCTAGCCTCACGGCACAATCGTCTCCCGATCCGGAAAGTGACCTGCCCCGTGACCAACCAGCCTGCAAACCTGCTTCAGGACACGCCGAAATCCCATCAGGATCTGGCCAAGCTCGAGGCGGAGCTTGATCCTGAGATGCAGTTTCGACCGCTGTTGCCGAATGCTGCCTGGATTGTCGCCGGCCTGTTGATGGCCCTGTCGCTCTTCCACTACTACACGGCGGGTTTCGGGCTGCTGCGGGAGACGACACACCGGGGCATCCACATGGCCTTCGTGCTGGGCCTGATCTTCCTGGTCTTCGCGGCCAGCAAGAAACGGAATGCGGCTGCTCCCATTGCCGGGCCTCTGGCACCTCTCGGCATTCCCATCCTCGATTGGATGCTCGCGATCGCGGCCGCGATCAGCAGCATGTATGTTCCCTATATCTTCGAGGATCTGGCTTTTCGTGTCGGCAACCCGATGCCGATGGATGTCATCATGGGCACCGTGCTCATCGTGGTGCTGCTGGAGGCGACGCGGCGCTCGGTCGGGCTGGCGTTGCCGCTCATCGCCATCGCACTCATGCTTTACGCCATCTATGGCCAGAGCTTCCCGGGCATTCTCGTGCATCCCGGCAACACCTGGAAAGGCGTGGTCAACCACCTCTATCTGACCAGCCAGGGCATCTTCGGCATCGCGCTTGGCGTGGTCGCGACCTACGTGTTTCACTATGTGCTGTTCGGCGTACTGGCGACGCGCATCGGCCTTGGCAAGTTCTTCATCGACCTCGCATCCGCCGCCTTCGGGCGCTTTGTCGGCGGTCCCGCCAAGGTCTCGATCTTCGGCTCGGGCCTGTTCGGCATGATCTCGGGATCGTCCATCGCCAACACGGTGACGGTGGGGTCTTTGACCATCCCGGCGATGATCCGGTTGGGCTATCCCCGCCATTTCGCGGCGGCGGTTGAAGCCACGGCGTCCACTGGAGGGCAGATCACGCCGCCGATCATGGGCGCTGCGGCCTTCCTGATGGTCGAATATCTCAACGTTCCCTACCAGACGGTGATCCTGGCGGCCATCGTGCCGGCCTTCATGCATTTCTTCGGTGTGTTCTGCCAGGTGCATTTCGAGGCCAAGAAGAACGGCATGCGTGGCATGGAACCCCATGAGATTCCCCGTGTCGCCGATGTGCTGCGGCAGGACTGGCCGACCTCCATTCCGCTCTTCGTGCTGCTTGCCGTGCTGTTCTCGGGCTACACGCCCTATCTCGCGGCGTTCTGGGGCATCACGGCCTGCGTGGTGATCGGCCTGACGGACCGCAACCCCATCATCTCGGCGGCCACGGGCATTGCGATGATCCTGGCTGCGGTGTCGGGCGGATTGGCGTCTGGACCGCTGACGCTTGCCTTGTTCGCGGGCTGCGCGGCTGTGTCGGCGGCTTTCGCGGTCCGCAACGGCACGGCACGCCGCAACGCGGCGGA
>JANNFV010000379.1:0-3379 GCA_031380285.1 Hyphomicrobiales bacterium
GTCCATAAACTGAACGGCGGACGCAATTTCAATCTGTCGGGGTCCAATTGCCAAATCTAACGCTGATCGCCGACGACTATGCCATGACCGCCGGTGTCTCGCGTGGCATCCTGCGTCTGCTGGAGCATGGCCGCATCTCCGGCACGGGAGCCATGACCAACCGCCCGCACTGGAAAGGCTGGTCGCATGCGCTCAGGAGCTTCCACGGCACGGCTGATCTTGGGGTGCATCTCAACCTGACACTCGGCAAGGCCCTGACCGTGATGCCGGGATTCGCACCCTCCGGCACATTGCCGACGATTGGCGACATCACCAAGGCGGCGCTGTCCCTGCGCCTGCCGCAGGAGGAGATCGCCCGCGAAATCGAGGCGCAGCTTGACGCCTTCGAGCACGCCATGGACATGCGCCCGGATTTCATCGACGGGCACCAACATGTGCATGGCTTGCCGGGCGTACGCCGGGCGCTGTTTTCTGTGCTCGTCAAGCGCTATGCCAAGGGGCCGAAGCCCTGGCTGCGCGATCCCGCGGATACGCTGGCGCGGATCGTCAAGCGCGGTCGCAACATGCAGAAGGCGCTGGCCGTCGGCGGGCTTGCCAGCGGCTTCAGCGGTTCGGCCCGCAAGGCCGGATACCTCACCAATGACAGTTTCGCGGGGTTTTCCGCCTTTGATCCGAAGAATGACTACGCCGATGATTTCGAGAGCTATCTCCTGTCCCCGGGCACCCGGCATCTCGTGATGTGCCACCCCGGCGAGCTTGACGAGGAGATCGCCAAAATCGATCCCGTGGTCGAGACGCGCCCGCAGGAGCTGGCTTTCCTGATGGGCGATCTGGCAGCGGAAATGATTCGCAGGCAGGATCTTGTCCTGGCGCGCCTGCGCCCGCTGGCCTCATGAGCATCGCCTTCGATGCCAGCAGGCCCGAACCTGGTCGGCTGGAGCAGGTGTCGCCGCTCGTGCGGCGCTGGGTCACGGACAATCCCGGCCCGTTCACCTGCACCGGCACCTGCGTCTATGTCGTGGGCCAAGGCCGCGTCGCCGTGCTCGATCCGGGCCTTGGCCGCGTGGGTGAAGCCGAGGCACTGCTCGCAGCGCTGGAGCGTGAAACCGTGACCGATATCGTGGTGACGCACACCCACCGCGATCATTCGCCCGGGGCACGCACGCTGAAGGCGCTGACGGGAGCCCCGATCAGTGGCTGCGCACCCCACTGGCAGGCGCGAGACCTGGCCCTTGGCGAACGCAACATCCTCGATGCCAGCGCCGACCGTGACCACGCGCCGGATCATCTGATGCGCGAGGGTGATGTGCTTGCCGGGCACGGCTTCCGCCTGCTGGCACTGGAAACGCCCGGTCACACCATGAACCATCTGGCTTTCGCGCTGCCCGAGGACAACGCGCTGTTCTCCGGCGATCACGTGATGGCCTGGTCGACATCCATCGTGGCCCCGCCAGACGGGTCCATGAACGCCTATATGGCCTCGCTGGAAAAGCTGCGGGACCGTCAGGAAACCGTCTATTGGCCCGGCCATGGCGGCCCGGTGACGGATCCGCAGCGCTTCGTGCGCGGGTTGGTCGGCCATCGCCGCATGCGGGAGTCCACGATCCTGGCCGCCGTGCGGGAGAGCGCAAGCGACATTCCCACGCTGGTGGAGAAGCTCTACACGGGCCTGGCCCCGGCTCTGAAAGGTGCGGCTGGCCTGTCGGTTTTCGCCCATCTCGAAGACCTCGTCGGACGCGGCCTTGTCGCCACGGATGGCCCGCCGGTGCTTGACGGACTCTACCGCGCGGCCTGATCAGAAAAGGGATTCACCTCGGATTGGCGAGGGCATCCAGTTCACGCCGGAAATCGCGGATGTGGCGGGCATTGGCGCCCAGATCATGGCGGCCGATGCGTGAGGCTGAGCGCAGGTCGATCCGCGTTTCGCCAACACCGGGCCGGATGCGGATGGTGATGTCATCAGGAAACCGGAACAGCAGGGAGCGGGCGATGGCATCGACGCGGCCTGTTCCCGTGCGGCCCGACGGGTTGACCGAATCGATCACCAGCCAGCCCAGGTTGGTCGCGGCACGCTGCACCAGCAGCATGGCGTCTTCGGGCGGCTGCTCGAGGGTGATGGTGCGCAGGTCAACGCTGTCGTTCTCAGCCTCCGTGACAGTCTGCCGGTCCAGCTCTGCGGGAACATAGCCCTGTCGCGCATCCAGCGCTGCACGGGAACGGGAAAACGACGGTGGCTCGGCCAGATCGGTCGTGACATCGTTCTGCAGGGGCAACCGCGCCGCCGAGACGGCAAGATAGCCCGGCCAGGCCAGCAGCAGCAGGGCCAGCAGCAGGCCGCGAATCGCAAGCCCTGCGCCAGGCGCACCCGTCCGCCACACCGAGGCCAGCGCAGCGATGGCAGCAATCACCGCGATGAAGGCCAGGAAGATGCCGAGCGAGAGCAGCAGCAGCCCGTTGCGATGCGGAATGCCCCCAAAGCGCGTGGCCACGATGCTCAGCAGGATCACGGCCATGGCGCAGCGGGCAAGCCACTGGCTGGCCGGGGCCAGGCGAGGCACGGATTCGGGCGGGAGACGACGCATCGGGCTGTCTTTAGACTGTCCGTCAACGCGCGACCAGAACGTCCTTGCACAGCGGAGGCAGGGCATCCACCGACATGGGTGGTGGAGGCGGGCGCTTGGGCCCCGGCGGGGGCTTGGGTCCGAAGAGCGCCTTGTGCTGGCGGTTCAGCCAATCCGTCAGTTCCTGCCCGCAGCCGTCACCTTCGGCTGGTTCGTCCTGATCGACGCAGCCCGCCATGCCGGCGGGGCAGCCCATGCGGATATGGAAATGGTAATTGTGTCCCCACATCGGGCGCACGGTGCGCAGCCACGCCCGGTCGTTGCCTGCCTCGCGGCACAGCGCCTTCTTGATGGCAGGGTTGACGAAGATGCGGTGGACGCGGTCATCCTTCGCGGCCATCCGGATCACCTTGGTGTGATTGGCGGTCCATACGCCCGTATCGACATCCATCCAGTCGGATCGGGCCATGTTGGTGGCGCTCATGTTCTCGCGCTCGGTGCCCGATAACCTGCGGTTCGGCATCGGCGTCAGCCAGATATCGGCATCGAGGCCAATCTGGTGCGAGGCATGCCCGGTGAGCATGGGACCGCCACGCGGTTGCGAGATATCGCCCGCGAGGATGCCGTTCCAGCCTGCCTCGCGCGGCACCTGGCGGGCGAAGGTTTCGAGAAAACGGATCAGGTCAGGGTGTCCCCACATGCGGTTGCGGGAGAGCCGCATGACCTGCCAGGCCCCCCCATCGACCGCACGCCAAGTGCCGCGCGAGGCAGGCTGGAACGGCATTCTCGTGGGTGATATCTCACAGCCACGCGGCGGC
>JANNFV010000445.1:0-5608 GCA_031380285.1 Hyphomicrobiales bacterium
GATGTATAATTGGGAATGATTGCGATGACGGAACTTGTTTCGACCTATGGTGTCTCCGTACTGCAGATCGTCTGGATCGATTTGCTCCTGTCCGGTGACAATGCCATCGTCATTGCTCTGGCCTGTCGCAATCTCCCTGAGGACAAGCGCAGGATTGGCATGTTGCTGGGTGCGGGCGTGGCCATCGGCCTGCGCATCATCTTCGCTGTGATGATCAGCTATCTGCTGGGCGTTCCCTTCCTCAAGCTCATTGGCGGACTGCTGCTTCTGTGGATCGGCATCAAGCTGGCGATGGGCGAGGACGAGGCGCATGAGAGTGTTGATGGCAGCACGCAGATGTGGACGGCCGTCAAGACCATCGCCATCGCCGATGCGGTCATGAGCCTCGACAACGTGCTCGCCATATCGGCTGCGTCCCACGGCAATGTCTGGCTGTTCACCTTCGGCCTGCTGCTGTCGATCCCGCTGATCATCTTCGGTTCGCAGATCATCACCTCGATCATCGAGCGCTTCCCGTTCTTCATCTGGCTCGGTGCAGGCCTGCTCGGCTGGATCGCCGGCGAAATGATCGTTCAGGACACGATGATCGTCGGCTGGGCCAAGACCGCGCTGCCATCGCTGCTCGGGCCGAACAACGATGTTCCTGGCGGCATCGGGCCTTCGCAGCCCGTGGAGTATGTCGCGCAAGCCATCGGGGCGCTTATCGTCATCGGTGCAGCCTATGTGCTGCGCCGGAAGCCGACGAAAATGGCGTGACGGGCCAAGGTGTATGGCTGGGGAGAATGGTACAGCTGCTCCGGCTTGAACGGAGGACCTTCGGATCCACAATCCGACGCTCTAACCAACTGAGCTACAGCTGCATGCTTCTGGGCCTAGCCTGTGGCAGGCCCGACCGGGGCTGAATAGGACGATCCGTCCGGCGTTTCAAGCCATCATCTGGAAAATGGTTTTCATCCCACTTCTTCCGCGATGCGCACCAGGCTGCGGTCGGTCCCAGCCGGTCCCATGATCGAGAGACCAAGCGGTGCGCCCAGGCGCTTCGCCAGCGGCATGGACAGTTGCGGCAAGCGCGACAAGCCGGACAAACAGAGGATGTTGATGCTCTTGTTGCGATAGCTCTCCAACTCCGCCTCTGTATCCGTCAGCTTGGGCGCGATATCGGCCATGCTGGGCAGAATCAGAACGGCGTCCTTGCCGAGCATCGAGGTGAGGTCTGCGGTCAGGCGCAGGCGCAGCTTGTCCGCCGCTTTGATTTCGGCCTTTTTCACGCCCCTGGAATAGGCGAAACGCTCTGCGACACCCGGTCCCAGCGCGGGCTTGGAGCGCTCGATCATGGCGCCGTCGGTTTCCCACGCCTCCCATCCCTGGATGCGTCGGAACGCCCAGTAGAGCTCCTCGAACCCGCCTTTCGCCGTGATAACGGGCGTGGCGGAGCCATAAAGAGCTTCCAGCCGCTTGATGGCGGGAGCAAGCGCTGTCTTCACGCCGGCATCCAGCAGGTCGAAGCAGTCCTGCGCCAGCAGCAGGCGTGGCTTTTTCGGCAGCGGTTTCCGGTCCTTGCTCAGCAGCACGTCAGCCACCCGCCCATAGGTCGCAGCATCGCGCGTGAACCAGCCGCAGGTGTCGAAGCTTCGGCTCAGGTCATGCGCCCCCTTCAGCGAGACACGACCATGGGTGGGGCGCAGGCCATAGAGGCCGCAATGATTGGCCGGAGCCCGCACCGAGCCGCCGGTATCCGTGCCAAGCGCGAAATCGCACAACCCGTTGGATACGGCGGCGGCAGAGCCGGACGAGGAGCCCCCAGGAATGCGGTCTTTCGCGCCGCCATTCACAGGCGTACCGAAATGCGCATTCTTGCCATTCATCGAAAAGGCGAGTTCGTCGGTGATGGTCTTGCCGGTGAAGGCAGCGCCCGCATCCAGCAGCTTCTGCACGGTGGGTGCTGTCCGGGTCTTGATGCCAGACATGGCCAGCATATGCGGGCTGCCCGCGCTGGTGGGATATCCCGCCACGTCGAAAAGGTCCTTGACCGCGAATGTCAGCCCCTTGAGCGGGCCGCTTCTGGCGCTTGCAACCTTGACGGCGGGGTAGGGCATGAAGCCCCGCGAGGGGTCGTCCTTCAGCAGCATGGCAGTTCCTTCTGGTCTGTGACCAGGAACTTGCCAGTGAGAGGCACTGGAGTGCAACAGGCAATCGTCCAAAAAAGAAAAGGCACCCATCGGGGGCTGGGTGCCAGACTGTGCATCCCGGTATTGTCGCCGATCCAGTCACCATGGATCCCCTTGTCCGGGCCTTTGGTAGCCCCCCGGATTGGGCGGCTTCCCGCCCTTGATCACCGGCGTGGCCCAGCCAGTCTCTTGCCCGCGATGGCAAAAACTGGGAAAGGCTTGGTACGGCCAAGGAAAAGTCAAACATGGACGGACATGGTGCCCGCGTCGACGCAACTCCGACACCGCAGCAGGAGGGCGAGGGCGTGCTCTGGGAGAGCTTCTGGTGTCGCAGCCAGGATGGCCTGCGCCTCCACAACCGCTTCTATGGCTCGGCCCATCTGCCGCGCCTCGCCGTGGTCTGCCTGCCGGGTCTCGCCCGGACAAGCGCGGATTTTCATGAAATCGCGGCCTTTCTCTCGACCCACCGGAATCGCCCAAGGCCCGTGCTGGCCATGGACTACCGGGGGCGCGGTCGCTCTGATTTCGATCGCAACCCGGCCAATTACGATGTCCGGGTGGAAATGCAGGACGTGCAGGATGTGCTCACCGCCGTCGGCATCCATGCGGCGATCTTCATCGGCACGTCGCGTGGCGGAATCCTCACCATGGGCCTGTCCGCCGTGCGTCCCGCCTGCATCAAGGGGGCCGTGCTCAACGACATCGGCGGCGTGATCGACGGCAAGGGCCTCGCCCGCATCAAGGGCTATGTCGGCAAGCTGCCCAAGCCGAAGGATTATGCCGAGGCGGTGCTGATCCTGAAGCGCATTGGCGACCAGCACTTTACCCGGTTGAATGAAACCGACTGGCTGAACTTCGCGCGTCGGACCTTCAAGGAAAGCCCCCAGGGTCTGGTGCCCGATTACGATCCGATGCTGATGAAGAGCCTGGAGGTCTATGATCTGGAGCAACCCCTCCCGGTCCTGTGGCCTTACTTCGACGGCTTGAAGGGCGTGCCGGTTCTGTCGATCCGGGGCGAGAACTCCGATCTGTTTTCGCAAGCCACGCAGGCCGAGATGGCAAGGCGTCACCCGTTCTGTGAGCCCTATGTGGTGGTTGGCGAGAGTCATGCGCCGCTGCTGTCGGACCGGGCAACGATGCAGAAGATCGCCAGCTTCGTCATGGCGGCGGAAGATCGGGCGGGCTGACCCCCGTTAGTCCGATTGATCACTTTCCAGCGGCGTGAAGGTGATGGCGATGGCCATCGCGCCCGCTTCGACGAGGACATCCATCGCGCTTTCGGCCACAGCGCAATCCCAGGTCGCGAGCTCAGCCTGCTGGTTTTGGCATTGGACAACGACGGTCTCTGTCTCTGCGAAAACCAGCACTGTGCCTTTCGCAGGCAGATGATGGCTTCCCACGCCAAGCCTCTGCGACTCGTGCCTGAAGCGCCGCCGGTCCGTCATGATGTTGAGGTCGTCGATGGGGCCATCGGGCAGCGTCGCCGACACAGCGACATCTCCGGGGAAGCGAAAGGGAGCGCTCGACTGGGTGAGGACCACGGCTTCGCTTCCCAGGCCGTGCAGGTGCAGCGCTTCGCCCCGCAGGATGAACATCGTGCGGTCGACATGCGGGAACAGCGAAAACGGGCCATCTTGCCCGACATGGGCCCCTGACAGACGCCAGTCGAAACTGTCAAACCCGGATCCTGGAGGGTGCGCGACAATGGCGGTGGCCGTGCCGCCACCATTCTTCCAGGGCACTGTCTTGTGCTGAGCAGCGCGGATGATGCGCATGGCGTTGTTCCCCGGGGTTGGAGCGTTTATTGCAGCCCAAGGCTTGGTCTTCAAGGCGCTCCGGACTAAGGAAAAGTCTCAATCCTCTCCCATCAAAGGTATCTCCCATGTTGAAGCTCCGGGCCGCACAGAAAATCGTCAAGACAGCGCTTGATCTGGCGCGCGACAAAGGCATGAAGCCGCTTGTGGTGGCCGTGATTGATGCCCGCGGGGCCTTGGTCGCCTTTGCGGCCGAGGACGGCTCCAGCCTGAAGCGCGAGAAGATCGCACGTGGCAAGGCCGACGGAGCCGTCGCCCTTGGCGTGTCATCCCGCCAGATCGGCAAGATGGCGGCGGAACGGCCGCATTTCATGGCGGCTGTGAGCCATGCCGTCGGCGGCTCGCTCATCCCCGTGGCTGGCGGCGTGCTGATCCGTGATCCCAAGGGCGTGTTGCTGGGCGCTGTCGGCGTGTCGGGCGATACCTCGGACAATGACGAGCTTGCGGCGGTGGCCGGCATTGAAGCCGCGGGCCTGAAGGCTGACACCGGCGCCTGATCATCCTCGCAGGGCGCGTGAAGCAACAAAAAACCCGGCCACTGGCCGGGTTTTTCAGTTCTGACTGAGCTTCAAGGCGAGGATCAGGCGGCCTCGGCCTCTTCCGTATCCTCGTCGTCCTGTGCGGCATCCGAGGCGGCCTTGGCGCGTCGCGGGTTCTTGGCAAGGCTGGTCTCGATCTTCTTGAGCGCTTCGGTATCCGTGATCTCGTCGACGGCGGCGATTTCGCTCATCAGACGCTCGAGCGCAGCTTCATAAAGCTGGCGCTCCGAATAGGATTGCTCCGGCTGCGCTTCCGAACGGTAGAGGTCGCGCACCACTTCCGACACCGCGATGATGTCGCCCGAATTGATCTTCGCCTCATATTCCTGGGCGCGGCGGCTCCACATCGTGCGCTTGATGCGGGCGCGGCCCGTCAGCACGTCAAGAGCGCTGGCGAGGGTGGCGGCATCGGACAGCTTGCGCATGCCGACCTGGGCGATCTTGGCGGTGGGGACACGCAGCGTCATCTTTTCTTTGAGGAAGGAAACCACGAACAGCTCCAGCTTGAACCCGGCGATCTCCTGCTCTTCGATGGAGATGATTTTCCCCAGCCCGTGGGCGGGATAGATGATGAACTCTCCGGTCTTGAAACCCAGACGCTGCTGACCCGCTTTTTTCGCGCTCATTCTTGTCCTCGTATCGTATCGTACATTCGCCGGATCATCCGGCAAAGACACACAAAGAGTTGGCAGGGACACGGTGCCCCTGCAATGAAGTCTCCCGGCACGGTCCGTGCCGCACAGGAAGACCAAGCAAGGGATCGCTGCAAGAAAGGCGCAAAAGCCGGATGCACTGCAGGAAGGCTGCAAGGCGTCTCAGATGTTTGCGGATTGTCCGGCCTGTCACTTCGCCGGAACGGTTGCCTTGCGGTTGGAACCCTGATTGTGAAGAAAGTGTTACCACAAATTTCCCCCAAAATCAAAGGCTTCGTCTGGTCCGTGCGAAACGAGGGTTAACGCGGGGGCCGTTCTGCCAATGGAAAATGCATCAAATTCGCTGCAAATTGTCATGAATAAGGGGCTGGAGCATGGCTCCAACCCCTGTTTTCCGGTATTTTGGGTTCAAATCAGGCCGCAAGTCCCCTCAG
>JANNFV010000471.1:0-5063 GCA_031380285.1 Hyphomicrobiales bacterium
TGGGCATCGGCGGCTATGGCCCTGTCACGCTGCCCGATGGCCGCAGGCTCAAGATCAAGAGCGTGCGTCCGGGCGGCGAGGTCGTCATCGTCAAGCTGGAAGGCGTCAACGACCGCAACGCGGCGGAGGCGTTGAAATTCCAGACGCTGGCCGTGTCCCGCGACAGGCTGCCGCCCACCGACGACGAGGATGATTTCTATCATATCGACCTGATGGGCCTGCGCTGCGAAACAGCGGATGGCACGCTCATCGGCCATGTCTCCGCCGTGCATGATTTCGGCGCAGGCGACATTCTCGACATCCGCACCGAGAAGGGCCCGCATATCACGCTGGGCTTCAGCAAGATCAATGTGCCTGTGGTGGATATCGCGGGCGGGCGGCTGATCGTGCGCATGCCCGATGTGGTCGAGGTCAAGGGCGGGGAGTGATACTCAAGGCCTTTGAATTCTATCGTCATGCCCGGCCTTGAGCCGGGTATCCACGTTTGGCCATGCAGCAAGGAAACGTGGATGGCCAGGTCAAGCCCGGCCATGACGATGATATGGGAGCAGAATTGAAACGGCCTGGCGTTGTCCCGCCTACCCTTGCGATTGACATCCATCATTCCCTCCCTTCTCCCGGCACGGAAGATGGCGAAAGCAGACGCAAATTCTGTTAACGCTACCCAATTGATAAACTCCCAAGCCCTTGAAATAGCTTGAACATCATCCCTTCCAAGGCGTTAACACGCTCGCTTTAACCCCATCTTCATGGTGAATATTTCCCCGCGGGTAAGCCTACCGGCGGCGTAACCATGTTTCTTGACGCAGCGTTACCTGCCGCAACGGCACTTTCCTGATCGTCAAGCCGAGGCAGAACGCTTCGGTGCCCCAGAAGGGGCGTCAACACGAAACAGGAGTTTCACAATGTCAGTTTCTCTCTCAGGCGGCATGCGTCGTGCACTTTACTCGATGGGCGACATCCAGTCGCAGGTCGATGTGTCCAACAAGCGTCTGTCGACCGGCAAGAAGGTCAATGACGCTCTCGACAATGCCAAGTCCTACTTCCAGTCGCAGAGCTACCAGAAGGACAGCCGCGATCTCGGCGGTCTCATGGAAAATCTGGATACCTCGCTGAAGACGGTCCAGAAGGTGGTCAACTCACTGGACAGCATGCGCAAGCTCGTCGAGGCAGGCCAGGCGCTCGCCCGTTCGGCGCTGTCGCTCGGTGCAGGTGATGCCAACCGTGACGTATCCGGTGCGCAGGCTGCCGAACTCTTCAACCCGGCTGCCAAGGTTGCAAACGACTCGGGCTTCACCGGCTTCACGCTGCTGCAGACCAACGCAACGGCTGGTACGGGTGTCACTGCTGTCACCAACATCAGCACGGGTGCCGCCCAGACCAGCATCGCCATCGCTTCTACGGACGTCCGCTTCGGTGTCGCCACCGGTGTGGGTACTGCTATCCTCGCAACGGGTACACACGGCATGGTGGTGACCGGCGGTGGTGCTGGTGTCCAGGAGTCGATTGCCTACACAGCGGTTGCGGCCGACAAGTGGTCCGATGCGACCAACGGCAACACCCGTGCGAACGCCTTCGTGGCTTTTGCAACGGCTGCTCTCTCAAAGATCCAGGCGACGAGCTCGGGTGCTGCCACCCAGGCCTCGACCATCCAGATCCGCCAGGACTTCACCAAGAACTGGATCCGCACCAACAACGAAGCGTCGGACAACCTCGTCCTCGCCGACATCAACGAAGAAGGCGCGAACCTCTCGGCCCTGCAGACGAAGCAGCAGCTCGCGGTTCAGGCTCTCTCGCTGGCGTCGCGTGCCGACCAGGCGATCCTGCGTCTGTTCTGATCCAGAAGGGTCAAGACAACCAATCGAAGGCGCCGGGAAACCGGCGCCTTCTTTTTTGTTGTGACTGGCTTAGCAGGCTGCGGCTGAAGCTTCTGCGCGTGAAGCGCCGACCAGTTCGTGATGGTTGCCTGCTGGTCTGGTGTAGGTTCGCCAGTTGAGCTTCAACGGACCGTCATAATCACCAATCAGGAACTCTTTTTCCGGTCCGATCACTGTCACCGATTTCAGCACAATGACCTGGATGATGTATTGCTTTTGCGCCATGCTCTCGGCCATCGAACGCAGCACGGAGTGATAGGGCTCGCGGCGCCAGCTTGTTGGACTGCTTGGATCGACCATGACACTCAATACACCCAGGTTTTCGCGAAAATTCATGACAAACTTGGCTTTTTCAGGCTTCCATTCATCGCCAAAGGTCTGGTCGCGAACCCACTCGCAGTGAAAATCCCGACAGAATTGCGGGCGCGTTTCCCAGATGCCGCAGCCTCGACCCGGCTTGCAATGCTTGCACCAGATGCCGCGTGGCTTGTTGTCGATGGGCGGCACCTCATAGACCTTGCAGCACATCGTGCATGTTCCACAGGAGCGAGCGGCTGCTGTTTCGGCAACTTCAGTCATCGTGTTCACATCCCGTCAACCATGGCGTTTTCGATCAGGTGACCTTGCCGCATCGTGGTTAACGGAGGGTTTTGCTGCCCTCATCCGTCTGCCTTCGGCAGCCACCTTCTCCCGCAGGCGGGAGAAGGATAAGACGTGCATCGCTCCCTTCTCCCGCCTGCGGGAGAAGGTGGCGTGAAGCGCCGGCTGAGGGCCTACCAGGGCAACCCGCACGCGGCGGCAACGGTGTCGAGCACCGAGGTCCGCTCCTTGTAGACATCGACATTCCAGAAACGGAGCACCTGATATCCCTCGTTCTTCAGCCAGGCGTCCCGCCTAACATCGTGAGCGCTGTCGGCATGCTGGGAGCCATCGGCCTCGATCACGAGAGCATGGGAAATGCACAGGAAGTCAACGATATAAGGGCCGACGGGGGCCTGTCGTCGGAACTTAAGGCCTTGCAGACGGCGATCCCGCAGGACGGACCAGAGCTTTTTCTCCGCCTCAGTTGGTACCTTGCGCATGAGTCGGGCGCGGGCGAGCGCAGATTTTGGCTGTGCGTTTCGCATGTGCAAAGTGCCCTCATCCGTCTGCCTTCGGCAGCCACCTTCTCCCGTAAACGGGAGAAGGATAAGACGTGCCTCCCTCCCTTTGCAAGCCTGCACCACTCCCTTCTCCCGCCTGCGGGAGAAGGTGGCGCGCAGCGCCGGATGAGGGCCTTGCTTCTCCGCGCATTCCCCGCCAGAACCCGCGCATGTCCGACAGCCCTTCCGCCCGCTATTCCCACCGTGCCAAGCCCTATCAGGCCGACGCGGAGTTTCGCTTGTTGCCCGCCTATCTGGCTGTGGAGCAGGGCAAGCGCTCGGGCAATTTCCCCTATCGCGACATCGCCATGATCCGGCTGACCTACCGGCCCCGCAACACCACCAACGAGGGCTATGTTGCCAAGGTCTATCGGCGCGACGGGCACACCGCGTCCTTCACCAACCTGTCATGGAAGAGCCTGGTCGATCTGGAGCGGCAGGATGGCGACTACCGGCGCTTTGTGCTGCAACTGATTGACGAGGTCGTCTGCGCCAATCCCGGCGTCGCCCTGCAAGCGGGCATGCCGCGCTGGCTGCACCTCGTCACAGGGCTGGCTGGCCTGGTGGCAGTGCTGGCGCTGGTCATCGTGATGGGCCAGGCGATCCTCAACCGGGGCCTGCCGGTGGCGTTCTTCACCGGCGCATTGGCGCTCTATTTCGCCTGGTGGACCGTGCGCTATCTCGCCCGCAACCGGCCGAGAGGGTTTGTGGCGGGAGCGGTACCGGAGGAGGTTTTGCCGAAGGACGGTGGGGCAGTCGGCAATCGGCAATAGGCAATCGGGAAGACAAGTGATCTCTGTTTTCGACTGCCCAATGCCGACTGCCGACTGCCCAACCTCACCCCTGCTTGGCCGGCGTCGACACCGTCAAGCCGTCGAGCTCCGCCTTCACCTTGATCTGGCAGGACAGCCGCGAGGTCGGGCGCACGTCGAAGGCGAAATCCAGCATGTCGTCTTCCATGGGCTGCGGCTTGCCGACCTTGGCCGACCAGTCATCCGCGACATAGACATGGCACGTCGCGCAGGCGCAGGCGCCGCCACATTCGGCCTCGATGCCCGGAATGCTGTTGCGGATGGCGGCTTCCATCACGGTGGAGCCGTTTTCCGCCTCGATCGTGCGGGCAGTGCCGGTGGCGTCGATGAAGGTGATCTTGGGCATGTCGTCCTCGTGGCGCAGCGGATGGCAGCGCTTGATCTGGGTTTCCGGCAGCGCTCATAGCGGAGGCAGACGCATCTGACGAGATGGGAATCGCGCTTAATCTCGACAGCCTCGAAAATGACCTGTTGGTTCTGGTGTCCATTCCTTCCCCCTTGCGGGGAAGGTGTCGCGGCGCAGCCGTGACGGATGGGGGTGGATCAGAAGATGGTGCCAAGGGTCCGACGACCCCCATCCGACCCTTCGCAAGGGCGAAGGGCCACCTTCCCCGCAAGGGGGGAAGGATGAAGACGATGCATCCAGACCGGTTATGCTCTAGGCGCTCAATTGCCTCAGGGCTTGCAGCGAGGCGTCAAGCCATCGGCTCACATCCCTCAGCGCTTCCGGGCTGTCCGGGTGCTGCTCCAGCAGCGATGCCGCCTCTGCGAGCGGCATGGCGCCAAGCGCCAGTGCCGAGCCTTTCAGCCGGTGCGCGATATCGGCCCTGGCCTGGCCTGTTGTCGCTGACAGTGCAGCGATGAGCGCGGGCGCCTGTGCATCGAAGAGCTGGATCACCTCGCTGCGAATGGCCGCGTCGTGGAAGGTCTGCTCGTTGAGGGCGGCCAGATCGAGGGCGTGTTCAATGATGTGTTCCATGGCGCAAACCTACCTCAGCAATCAGCCATGAGCGACCCTCTCCGGCACCGGCGTTAACGAAGTTTAGCGAAAGATTAACAGGAAGTTTGCGCACAATGGGGTTTCGCGTCTAAAATCGTCATTGGCTCTCTGCCTCAACGCAGAGGGCCAGGGCCGGTTTTGCTGTTCCCGTGTTCGCGTATCCTCGAGGCTCTCCTGTGTGGAGCGTGGACATGCCGACACCAGCATCGGCTGCGGTGTGGTGTATCGAGGT
>JANNFV010000514.1:0-1827 GCA_031380285.1 Hyphomicrobiales bacterium
CTGCATCCGTCACACTCCGCATTGACAGACTTTCCGATCCGGCGCAGTAATTGCGAATGATTTGCAACTGCAAAAAGAAGATCGCACGATGACAGACACAGGTTGGCGGCATCAGAACCTCTCCCCGAGCTTGCAGGAGGTGCATGGCAGCATCCCCGTCAGCAAGGATGGAACCCAGCTGCGCAAGGCGCTGGCCTTTCTCGGACCGGGCTATCTTGTCTCGGTCGGCTACATGGACCCCGGCAACTGGGCGACCTCGCTCGCAGGCGGATCGAAGTTCGGTTACACGCTGCTGAGCGTGGCGTTGCTGTCCAACATCATGGCGATCCTGCTGCAGTCGCTGTGTGCGCGCCTGGCCATCGGCAGCGGTCGTGATCTCGCGCAAGCGTGCCGCGATGCCTATCCGCGCGCGGTCAGCTTCGTGCTGTGGATACTGGCCGAAATCGCCATCATCGCCACCGATATTGCGGAGGTTGTTGGCACTGCCATCGGCCTCAACCTGCTGTTCGGCATTCCGCTGGAACTCGGCGTCATCATCACGGCCCTCGACGTCTTCCTCATTCTGGCATTGCAACGCCTGGGATTCCGCTGGATCGAGGCCTTCATCGTGGCGCTTCTCGTCATCATCTTCGTGTGTTTCGGCATCCAGGTTGCCCTGGCAAATCCGGATTGGGGTCAGGTCATCCGCGGCTTTGCACCCACGACACAGATCGTGACCAATCCCGATATGCTGTATCTCGCCCTTGGCATCATCGGCGCCACCGTGATGCCGCACAATCTCTACCTGCATTCCGGCATCGTGCAGACCCGGGCCATCGGCGAGACGGAGCCGGAGAAGCGCGAGGCGCTGAAGCTGGCAACGATCGACTCGACCATCGCGTTGTCATTGGCGCTGTTCGTCAATGCCGCGATCCTGATCCTCGCCGCAGCAACCTTCCACAAGGCGGGCCAGACCAATGTCGCCGAGCTTGGCGAGGCCCATGCAATGCTGGCGCCGCTTGTGGGGGCGTCGATTGCCCCGCTGCTGTTTGCCATCGCGCTGGTGTGCTGCGGATTGAGTTCCACTGTCACGGCAACCCTGGCGGGCCAGATCGTGATGGAAGGCTTTCTGAACATCCGTCTTCCCGCCTGGATGCGCCGCCTGATCACCCGCATGATCGCCATCGTGCCTGCCGCAGCCGTGACCTTGCTCTATGGTGAGAGTGGCACAGGGAAACTGCTGATCCTCAGCCAGGTCGTGCTCGCCCTGCAACTGCCCTTCGCGGTGATCCCGCTCGTCATGTTCACGCGAGACCGCAGCAAACTGGGGAATTTCACCGCGCCGGTCTGGCTGTCCTCACTGTGCATCGGCATCGCGATCATCCTTGTCGCGCTCAATGCCAAGCTGATCTATGATTTCGTGACGGGGTAGCGACCGGTCACGTCTCGCCCTCCAGCGGCAGCACATAGATATCGAGCTTGTGGTCGACGATGCGGAAGCCATGGCGTCGCGCGATCTCGGCTTGCAGCGCCTCGATCTCGGGTGAGCGAAACTCCAGGACTGTGCCGTTCCGGGCATCGATGAAGTGATCATGGTGCTGGCGTCCACCCGTCTCGTAGCGGGCGCGGCCATCCTTGAACGCGTGCTTCTCGACAATGCCCGCTGCCTCGAACCGCGCCACGGTGCGATACACCGTGGAGAGCGATACCCCGGGATCGACCTGTTGCGCACGGCGATGCACTTCTTCCGCATCGGGATGGTCGGTTGCCTGGGCCAGGACCTGCGCAATCACCTTGCGCTGGCCTGTCAGCCGCATGCCGCTTTCCTGCAGTTTCTTTTCAAGGAGG
>JANNFV010000520.1:0-2760 GCA_031380285.1 Hyphomicrobiales bacterium
GTCGAGGTCGTGCCGGTCAAGACAGGCACCATCACCGAGATTTCGGAGGCCGTGGGCACCACGCGGGCCTTTGAATCCGTGGTCATCACGGCCCGCATCAGCGGCAACATCGAGGCGGTCACCTTTACGGAAGGTGCGACAGTGAAAGGCGGCGATGAGCTGCTGCGGCTGGACAGCGCGGAACGGCGTGCCGATCTGGAGGGCGCGAAAGCGGCCATCACGCAGGAAGAAGCCAAGCGCAACGAACTGCGCACCAAGCTCGACCGCGCCATCCAGCTGCGCAAGACGGGCGCTGGCACCGAAGCATTGGTCGATGACCTGACCGCGCAGGTCAAGACCAGCGACAGCGCCATCCAGAACGCGCTGGCCAAGGAGCGTGGCGCACAGGCCCGCCTGAACGACGTTGTCGTGCGCGCCCCTTTCGCAGGCCGCGTCGGCATCCGCCAGTTGAGCGTCGGCTCCTTCCTCGATACCCGCATGCCGATCACCACGCTGGACGACATCTCCAAGATCCGCCTCGATTTCCAGGTTCCCGAGAACCTGCTGGCCCGCATCACCACGAATTCTGCCATCAAGGCATCGTCTGTTGCCTTCGGTGATCGCAAGTTTGACGGCAGGGTGGCGGTCATCGATACGCGCATCGATCCCTTGACC
Source organism: Hyphomicrobiales bacterium (assembly GCA_031380285.1). Classification (GTDB taxonomy): domain Bacteria; phylum Pseudomonadota; class Alphaproteobacteria; order Rhizobiales; family Beijerinckiaceae; genus JADCCX01. The sequence continues at coordinate 655 of JANNFV010000520.1, forward strand.
CGCAGCGTCAAGCTGACGGCCATCGTCGAGAACCCCGATCTTTCGCTGCGCCCCGGCATGTTCATGAATGCCTGGCTGGAGGTGGCAAAGCGCGAGAACGCGATCCTCATCCCGGAAGAGGCCATCGTGGGTGAAGGCCCGTTGCAGATCGCCTTTGCAGTCAAGGACAACAAGGTGGAGCGCCGCATCATAAAGGTCGGCCAGCGCGAGGACGGGCAGGTCGAGGTCATGAGTGGCCTGTCGCTTGGCGATCAGGTCGTGGTCCGGGGCCTGCAGCGCGTGCGCGGTGGCCTCACCGTCAACGCCAGGCCGCTTGGCTCCGTGCCTATCGGCACCCAACCCGGTGGCGGACCACCCAGAGCGCAGCCTCAAGCCGGTGCGCCGGGCGTGAACGCAGCCCAGGCCGCGCCCACGCCAGCGCCCGGCCAGCCACAAACCGCACGTCCCTGATCCGGAGCCCTTGACCCATGCAGCTCTCAGACGTCTCCATCCAGCGCCCGGTCTTCGCGACCGTTCTCAGCCTCCTGCTTCTGGTCGGAGGCTTTGCCGCACTGTGGGGCTTGCCGGTGCGCGAGTATCCCGCCATCGATCCGCCGATCGTCTCCGTGACCACGGTCTATCGCGGTGCCGCCAACGAGGTCATCGAGAACCGCATCACCGAACTGGTGGAAGGGGCCATCGCCGGCATCGAGGGCATCAAGCAGATTTCGTCGCAAAGCCAGAACGGTCGCTCATCGGTGTCCATCGAGTTCGGTGTCGGGCGTGACCCGGATGCCGCCGCTGCCGATGTGCGCGACAGGGTGGGGCGCATTCTCTCGCGCCTGCCGGAAGGCGTGCAGACCCCCATCGTGCAGCGCGTCGATGCCAATGCCTTTTCCATGATGTGGATCGGCGTGACCTCGAACGAGATGTCACCGCTCGAGATCACGGATTACCTGCGCCGCAATGTGGTGGACCGTCTCTCGACCGTGCCGGGCGTCGCCAACGTCACGATCAACGGCGAGCGCCGTTATGCCATGCGCGTCTTCATCGACCGCGCGGCACTCGCCGCCCGTGGTCTGACCGCGCTGGATGTGGAAACCGCGATCAAGCGCCAGAATGTCGAATTGCCCAGCGGCCTGCTCGAATCCTCGCAGCGCGAAGCCACCATCAAGCTCGAATCGCGCATTTCATCCCGCGAGGAATTCGAAGCCCTCGTCATCTCCAACCGCAACGGCTATCCCGTGCGCCTGGGCGAGGTGGCCCGCGTCGAGGTCGGCGCGCAGGACAATCGCTTCGAGTTCTATGCCCAGGGGCGCGAAGGTCTTGGCCTTGGCATCATCCGCCAGGGCACTGCCAACACACTCTCGGTGGCGGAAGGCGTGCTCAACGAAATCAACACGCTGCGGCCAAACCTGCCCAGCGGCATGCAGATGGATGTTCTCTACAACGAAGGCGTCTTCATCCGCGCTTCGATCAACGGCGTGCTGACCACGCTCATCGAGGGCATCGGCCTTGTCGTGCTCGTCATCCTGTTCTTCCTCAGGGACTGGCGCTCGACCATGGTGGCCGTGGTGGCCATTCCCTTCTCGGTCATCCCCACCTTCATGGTGCTGTGGCTCTTCGGTTTCTCCATCAACACGCTGACGCTGCTTGCCATCGTGCTCGCCATCGGCATCGTGGTGGATGACGCCATCGTCGAGGTCGAGAACATCCACCGCCGCATCGAGGAAGGCGAGAAGCCGCTGCTGGCCGCCTCCATCGGCGCACGCGAGATTGCCTTCGCGGTCATCGCCACGACGATCACCCTGATGTCGGTGTTCCTGCCCATCGCCTTCATGGACGGCCAGACGGGCCGCCTGTTCCGCGAATTCGGCATCACGCTTGCGGCCTCCATCGGCTTCTCCGGCCTCGTGGCCCGCACGCTCACGCCGATGATGTGCTCCAAGATGCTGTCGGCCAACCACAGCTTCATCCACCGCTGGACCGAGCCTGCCTTCAACGGCATGAACCTCACCTATCGTGCGATGCTCAAGCGCGCGCTGGCCATGCCCATCGTGGTGCTGACTGTCGGCGGGCTGATCAGCTTCATGGCCTATGGCTTCTTCACGACCATCCAGAAGGAGT
>JANNFV010000538.1:0-4683 GCA_031380285.1 Hyphomicrobiales bacterium
ACCAGGATGGTGCCCTGCAGCAGCGGCAGATCGCGCTGGAAGATGGCCTGGCCCAGCAGGAAGCCCGTGCCAGGCCAGGAAAACACCGTCTCGATCAGGATGGAACCGCCCAGCAGATACCCAAGTTGCAGGCCCATCACGGCGAGTGCCGTCGGCGCGGAGTTCTTCACGACATGGCGGAACACGCCGCTGTCGAGCAAGCCCTTGGCGCGCAGTCCCACCACGAATTCCTGGCTGAGGATATCGGCGACCAGCGCCCTGACCGTGCGGGCCACGATGCCCATGGGGATCACCGACATGGTGAAAGCAGGCAGGATGAGGTGGCGGATGTGCAGCCAGTCCCAGCGCCAGTCATCCGAGCCGCCCGGCCCGGCGCCTGTCGCAGGCAGCCAGTTGAGCTGCACGGAAAAGATGATCACCAGCACCATGCCCAGCCAGTAATGCGGCACCGAGACGCCGATGATGGAGACGAAGGAGGCGAGCCGGTCGATCCAGCTGCCGCGAAAATAGCCCGCGACGAAGCCGAACAGGCAGCCCAGGATGAAGCCGATCAGCGTGGCCAGCACCGCCAGCATCAAGGTGTTGCCGATGGCTTTCCTGAGTTCCGTCGCAACAGGCCTGCCCGTGGCGATCGAGGTGCCGAGATCACCTTGCAGGGTCTTGGCCGCCCACAGCCCGTATTGCACGGGGAGGGGGCGGTCGAAGCCGTAAATCTTGCGCATCTCGGCCTGCAACTGCGCCGAGGCATCGGGCGGCAGCACCGATGTCAGGGGATCGCCCGGCGCGATATGCACCAGGAGAAAGCACACCACACTCACGCCGAAGGCCACCGGCAAGGTGTGGACGAGGCGCTTGAGCAGATAGGTCAGCATGGTGGTGTCTTTGCCCTCAACAGCGGATCACGGACTGACCGTGATCGTGCCGAAATCCTGGAACCAGTTCTGGGCCTGCACGAAGCCCTTCACCCTGGGGCTCATGGCGCGGGCATTCACGTCATGCGTCACCATCAGGAACAGGGCATCATCCACGTATTTCTCATGCACCTTCTGCAGCACCTTCGTCTGCGCTTCGGCATCGAAGGTGTTGCGAATCTCGTCGAACAGCTTGTCCATGTCTTTGTCGCAATAGAGGCCCCAATTGGTGCCCGCCGGGGGCTTGAGGTTGCATTGCAGGTGGCGGATGAAGCCGGTGAACGGGTCCTGGATGAAATAGCTGTAGTTCATGCCCGTCGCCTTGCGGGACGATTCATGATCGGCACCGGCACGCCAGATGTTGATCATGGTGTTCCATTCCACCGTCTCGAACTCGATCTTCATGCCAGCATCCGCCAGGTTCTGCTGGATGTATTCGTTCATCGGCAGGGGCTGCATCTGGCCTGAGCCGGAGGGCGAGATCAGGATCTTGGTGACGAAGGGCTTGGCCGGGCCGTAACCCGCTTCGGCCAGCAGTTTCTTCGCTTCGGCAATGTCGCGCTTCAGCTTGAACTTGGGGTTGCCGAACCATTGATGGCCCGGCGGCATGAAGCCCTCGGCAGGAACCATCAAGCCGCCGAGCAACTCCTTCAGGCCCTCGCGGTCGACCGCCAGATTGGCGGCCTTGCGCACGCGCACGTCGTTCCAGGGCGATCCCTCATGGCTGGAGAGATGCCAGGTCCAGTTGTGCGGATAGACGTTGGTGACGATCTGCATCCCCGCACCCTTGAGCGCGCTGGCCGCGTCGGGTGCCGGTGCCTCGATCCAGTCGACCTGGCCCGAGCGCAGTGCCGCCGTCCGCGCATTGGGATCAGGCATCGGGATCAGGATCAGCCGGTCGAGCTTCGGCACGCGGGTCTTGTCCCAGTAGTCCTTGTTGGGCACCATCTCCGCCCGCTCGCGCGGCGTGAAGCCGGTGAGCCGCCATGGTCCCGTGCCGGAGGGCTGCTTGGCCACCTCCTGCCAGTTGCGGCCCATCTTCTCCCACTGGGCGGGCGAGGAAATCGCAATCCAGGCCAGTTGGTAGGGCAGCGTGGCATCGGGAATGCCGGTAATGATTTCCAGCGTGGTGGCATCCACCGCGCGATAGGATTTGACGGCAGGAATGCGCGAGCGCCCCTGCGAGGCCTGCCGCTGATCGAATTGCGGTGCATCCTGTTTCAGCAGCTTGTCCAAATTCCAGACGATGGCCTCCGCCGTGAGCAGGCTGCCATCATGGAACTTGACGCCGTCACGCAGCTTGAAGGTCCATTTTGTCTTGTCCGTGGCATCGACAGACCATTGCGCGGCAAGGCCGGGAATCAAGGTGGAGGGCTTGTCGGACCGCGTGAGGTCCCAATGCACCAAGGCATCATAAACGGTCAGGCCCATGAAACGCTGGCCCTCGCCGCCCTGGTCCGGCTGTCCTGTTGTCAGCGGAATGTCCGAAGCTGTCATGGCGATGCGCAAGGTGCCCTGCGCCTGCGCGCCCAGCGACAGGCTGGCGAACACGCCAAGGGCAGCAACAGCCAAACCAAACGTCTTCATCTCGTTACCCCTTGATCAGCTTCACGCGGGAAGAGCCCCAACCGCCGGTACTCGGACCAGCGGGTGGGGCGTAGCAAGGATCGTTCCACTCTTGCTCTTTGCTGGTATCGTTACTCGATCGACATCGGAGCAATATCGATGAACCAGTGCTTGGGCTGAACAACACCCTTCACCTTGGCACTCATGGCGCGCGGACCCACGTCATGGGCGACCCAGACGAAAGGTGCTTCTTCGACGATGCGCTTGTGGAGTGCGGCCAGTGCCTTATCCCGGTCTGCTCCGTCAAAGCTCGTGCGCGCCTTGGCGATCAGTTCGTCGAACTCGGCATTGCCGAAATAGCCCCAGTTGTTGGAGACTGGCGGGAAGGCCTTGGTGGAGGTGAACCGCACCATGGCGAAGAACGGATCCATCGTCGAGTAGGTCACATTGATCGCATTCGCGCCCCGGGCCTTGGGGTCCTTCGCGCCTTCGCGCCAGTTCGTGAACACGGCGTTCCATTCGATCACATCCAGCTCGACATCGAAGAAACATTCCTTGAGCGCTTGCTGCAGGAACTCGTTCATCGGCACGGGCTGCATCTGGCCGGACCCAGACGCCGAGGTTAGCACCTTCACCTTCATCGGCTTGGCGGCAGAGTAACCCGCATCCGCCATCAGCTTCTTGGCGGCGGCGGCATCATACTTGATGTCGAATGTGGGGTTCCCCCACCATGGATGGCTGGGCTCGAACGACCCCTTGGGAATGCCCATCATGCCGCCCAGAAGTGTTTTGAGCTCCTCACGGTTGATGCAGAGATTGGCGGCGTGGCGGGTGCGCTTGTCGAGCCAGGGCGAGCCTTCGGCGAAGGATAGCTGCCATGGCCAGACATGGGGCTGGGGGTTGGAATAGATCGTGAAACCGCTGCTGCGTATCCGTGGCATTGCGTCGGGCGCAGGAGCTTCAACCCAATCGACCTGACCGGATAGCAATGAAGCCGTGCGCGCGTTGGCATCCGCCAGTGGCAGCAGCACCACGCGGTCCACTTTTGGAATGCGCTTGGGGTCCCAGTAGGTCTTGTTGGCGACCATCTCGAAACGCTCGCGCGGGACGAGGCGGACGCCCTTGAAAGGCCCGGTTCCTGACGGCTCGGCGGCAAAGGCTACCCAGGCCTGCTTGGAACGCTCGGCCGGATCGGCCACGGTCGCTGGCACGGCAGCCAGCTTCGCCGCCCAATGCGTGGGAGAGGCCATGAACAGGTTGGTCAGGTTGATCGGCAGGAACGAATCCGGCTCGGTGGTCGTCAGTTCGACAGTCAGTGTGTCGATCGCCTTTGCCGCCTTCAACGTTGGCATGCGCGAGACAGTGACGCCAACCTGGCTGGCATCGAAATGAGGAGCATCCTTATCCAGCACCTTGCGCACGTTCCAGACCACGGCCTCGGCATTGAAATCCGATCCGTCATGGAACTTGACACCGGGACGCAGCTTGAACGTCCACTTGGTCTTGTCCGTGGCATCGACGGCCCATTCGGTCGCAAGGCCCGGAATCACGACGCTGGCCTTGTCCGCGGAGGAGAGGTCCCAGTTGATCAGCGCATCATACATCGTAATGCCGGTGAAGCGGTTGCCTTCGAAGCCCTGGTCGGGCTGGCCATGGGTGCGGGGGATATCCGCTGCCGTCATGCCGATCCGCAGCACCTTTTCCTGTGCGAAGGCGGCTCCAGACAGCGCCGTCGTCGTCACCAGCGCCAAACCCGCAGCGCACAACCAGTTCCTGATCATCATCGTTCTCCTCACCTGCTCCCCAGGAATGTCCTGTCGGCGAGGAAGTTAGCAAGGGTTGTGCCATGAAAGCCAGCCTGAATCTGGAAGGCCAGCCTGATTCTTGAACAGATGCGTTTTGCCGAGAGTCCCGGCTTGTTTGCAGACGCTGAATTCCCGCGATCAATACCCATGCTCTTTCAATCCGCGTTTATTGCCCTTTCAATCTGCGGGGATATGAATTACAATCTGCGAGCCATGACAACCGACAGTGCCAACCCGCCGCTGATCAAACGCCATGCTGAAGCCCTTGTGGCGAGGGCACTGGAAGACACGCGCGTGGTTCTGATTGCCGGGCCGCGACAGTCGGGGAAGACCACGCTTGCCAAAGCGTTCTCCAACGAGTCGCGACGTTATCTGACGCTGGATGATAACTCGACCTTGAC
>JANNFV010000552.1:0-3429 GCA_031380285.1 Hyphomicrobiales bacterium
TAGGACGCGAAAGGACCGAGCACCGCACCGTTGCCGGGCAGGATGCCCAGGATGGAACCGATGGCCGTGCCGCGCACGATCGGCCAGTAGGACTGCCGGAAATCATCCTTGGTCGGCCACAGACCCGTGACCTTGCCTGTCACGACATCGCGCGTCTCTGGATTCTCCAGGTTGCGCATGATTTCGGCAAAGCCGATGGCACCCATGGCGAGTGTGGCGAACTCGATGCCGTCCGCCAGTTCCAGCATGCCGAAGGTCAGGCGCTGCTCGCCGGATTCAAGATCGGAACCGATGGTGGAGAGCAGCAGGCCCAGCGCCACCATGGCGAGCGCCTTGACCACCGAGCCACGCGCCAGAGCCACGGCGAAGATTAGCCCCATGACCATTAGAGAGAAGTAGTCGGCGGGACCGAACTTGAGCGCAAGTGCTGTCAGCGGAAGGCCCAGCACCGCGATGATCAGGGTCGCGACGCAGCCCGCGAAGAAGGAGCCCAGCGCGGCGATGGCGAGTGCAGAACCGGCTCGACCCTGTTTGGCCATCTGGTGGCCATCCAGCGTGGTGACAACGGATGTCGCCTCCCCCGGGATATTCACAAGGATTGCGGTTGTGGAGCCTCCGTATTGTGCGCCGTAATAGATGCCGGCGAGCATGATGAGAGCGCCGGTGGGGTCGAGCTTGTAGGTGATGGGCAACAGCATCGCGATGGTGGCGATGGGGCCGACGCCCGGCAACACGCCGATGAGCGTGCCGATCAGCGCTCCCATCAGGCAGAGCAGGATGTTGACGGGCAGCGGAATGATGAAGGTGGCCGCACCGGGCGCGATATCGACCGGTACGAATTTCATGACGACCAGCAGGCCGCCCCAGAGATTGGCAAAAACGTCCATGAGTCAGATCCCCCGGCTCAAAAAGCGAATGTCGGCCACAGCGGAATGGGCTGGCCGAGGGCGAATGGGAAAAGGAAGGCGCAGAACGCCGTGATGACAGCAGCGAAGATCACGCCTTCTCCGAGCTTGAAGTCATCGACCGCCATGCCCGCGAGCAAGACCGTGATGACGCCTGAAACGGCAAGGCCGAGAAGGCGGATGGTCAATCCGAAAAACACGACCGAGGCCAGGATGAACACCGGGCCGCGCCAGGGAATATGTTCGAGCTTCGGTCCTCGCGTCGTCAGGCTGGCCACGATGATGGCGATCGAGAGCACGCCCAGCAGCAGGCAAAACAGCCGCGGCACCGTGCCCGCGCCAAACGAGAAGCCGCGCATCACGCCCAGATTGCTCATGGCAAAATACGCCACGACGGAAATGACGAGCAGGACCACCCCGCCGATGAAGTCCTGCGGACTTTTGATGGGACCGGTTGCAGTTTCAATTTCAGTTTCTTCAGCCATGTGGCGTCTCCCCAGAATAGTTTATAATCAGCATTCTTGTTGTGTGGATAGGGCTAGCGGTTTTTTGCGACAGCCGCAATCCGGGTGATGGATGAATCCAGTATCGGTGATGGATTGTAGGCCAGCGCGGCTTGCCGCAGGAAGGTCATGAACTCATCACGCATGATGTGTTTCTGCTGATGCCGCCAGACCATGCTGACCATGGCGCCCGACGGTGCAGGCGAAAGCGCCACACCCGCGACAGGCCGGAAACAGACGCCGGGACAGGACAATCCGGCGACCCAATCGGGAACCAGGGCCACGCCCATGCCTGACGCCACCATGGCGAGGATGGCTGGCTTTTCCGTCGTGTCCTGCAGGATGCGCGGCACCAGGCCGGCGGAAGCGAAATACGCCATCACCAGATCATAGGCGTAGGGCCGGGCCCGCTTGGCGGGAATGATGACCGGATCATCCGCCAGATCGCTCATCAGCACGGCGTGTCGGCGGGCAAGGCGGTGGTTCTCCGGCAACAGCGCGAAGAGCTTTTCCTCGCGCAACACTTCAAAGGGAAACTCGCCTGACTGGGCCGGAGGCCGGGTCAGCGCGATATCAAGCCGACCCGTGCGCAGCATCTGCAGTTGCGGTCCCGTCATGACCTCGGTCAGGCGGATGTCCACGCGGGGGTGCTTGGTGCGCAGGCTGTTGAGCGCCTGGGGCAGGAAGCTGGCCGAGGCCGCGTCCACCGCGCCGATGCGCAGGGTCATGCCACCGCCATCGGCGGCCTCACGGGCATTGCGGGCCGCATCTTCGGTGCGTGCGAGGATCGCCTTCGCGTCTTCGAGGAAAGTGAGGCCTGCGCGGGTGAGGGTGACGGCACGGGTGGTGCGGTTGAGCAGGCGGACGCCGATGGCTTCCTCGAGCGTGCGAATGAGGCGCGACAACGCCGTCGGAGCCATATGCAAACGCTCGGCCGCACGACCGAAATGCATCTCCTCCGCCACTGCAATGTAGCTCTTGATCTGCCTTAGGTCCAAAAGCCCCCTCCGCTTGAACTAAAGTTGCGCCATCTAACCATGTCGCGCAACAAAAACTATATGCATTCCATTATGAATTCGATTGAACCTAATACCAGATTGCAGTTTGCCGCAATCTCGCGAACCATAGGGACAAGAAACGAGGAAACATACCCATGGCACCCACCAATCGGCCCGCCACCAACCGCCGCTACCGCATCGCCGTCATCGCCGGAGACGGCATCGGCAAGGAAGTGATGCCGGAAGGTGTGCGCACCTTGGAGGCCGCCGCAAAGAAGCATGGCTTCCAACTGGAATGCGATCATTTCGATTTTTCCAGCTACGATTATTATGCCAAACGCGGCCAGATGCTGCCCGATGACTGGAAGGCGCAGATCGGCGGGCATGACGCCATCTTCTTCGGCGCGGTGGGCTGGCCCGAGAAGATCCCGGATCACATCTCGCTGTGGGGATCGCTGCTGCGCTTTCGCCGCGATTTCGACCAGTATGTGAACCTCAGGCCGGTGAAGCTGATGCCGGGCGTGCCCTCGCCGCTGGCGGGCCGCAAGCCGGGCGACATCGATTTCTACGTGGTGCGCGAGAACACGGAAGGTGAATATTCCTCGGTGGGTGGCCGCATGTATGGCGGCACGGAGCGCGAGATCGTCATCCAGGAAACGATCATGAGCCGCATCGGCGTTGATCGCATCCTCAAGTTCGCCTTTGAACTCGCCATGACGCGGCCGAAGAAGCACCTCACGTCCGCCACCAAGTCCAACGGCATTTCCATCACCATGCCTTACTGGGACGAGCGCGTGGCCGAGATGAAGAAGGGTTATCCTGATCTGAAGGTGGATCAGTACCATATCGACATTCTCACCGCGCATTTCGTGCTGAACCCGCACTGGTTCGATGTTGTGGTGGCCTCCAACCTGTTCGGCGATATCCTCTCGGACCTCGGGCCAGCCTGCACCGGCACCATCGGCATCGCGCCTTCCGCCAACATCAACCCGACGGGGGAGCGCCCATCGCTGTTCGAGCCGG
>JANNFV010000581.1:0-2410 GCA_031380285.1 Hyphomicrobiales bacterium
TGCGGGCGGCAGCCGATGCGCCCAAAAAGGAAAGACGGATGCGCGGCTGAAGTTGGCGCAGTTTCGCCTGGCAACGGGTGACGCCATCGAAGCGGCTGGCATCCTGAAGGTGGTCGAGCAGGATGATCCCGCCGCTGCCGCGACCAAGCCGGTGATGCTGATGCGCGCCATTGCCGCCATCGAGTCGCAACAATCGAAGGAGGGTGCTCGCTTGCTGGCGGATGGCCCGATCTCGCTCGAAACCGAGGCCAATCTCTGGCGCGGCGTGATGGAAGCGCGCAACCGCCGCTGGACACCCGCCTTGGTCGGTTTCCGCCAGTCGCTTGATGCCCTGGAGCGCTATCCCGACGATCTGCAGGCCCGCATCCGTCGCGACATCGTCGAGGCGGCCATCGAGAACCAGGATCCCGCTTTCGCCTCGCAGCAGCTTGATCTCTTCGAGCGCTTGAAGGGCCGCGACGGTGATTCCGCCGAGATTGCGCTCTTGCGTGGCCGCGTGGCCGAGATGCAGGGCCGTCTTGGCGATGCGGCGGCGAACTACGAGATCGCGGCCAAGGCCAGTGCCCGGCCCGTGCAGTCCGAAGCCCGGCTGTTGCGAGCGATGCTGCTGCTCAAGGAAAACAAGATTCCCCGTGAGCAGGCCATGGTCGAACTCGAAACCATCAAGATGATGTGGCGCCGCGGCGAGGTGGAACTGACCGCCCTGTCTGTGCTGGGCGAAATGTATGCTGCCGACAACCGCTGGCGTGATGCCTTCGGCACATCCAGGCGTGCCACGGAAATCCTCCCTGATCATCCGCTGTCACGCCAGTTGCACGATGCGATGGCGCGGCGCTTCGAGGAACTTTTCCTCGAGGGCAAGGCCGATCAGTTGAACAAAGTCGAGGCTGTTGGCCTTTTCTACGATTTCCGCAATCTGATGCCGATCTCGCGTCGGGGCGACGAGATCGTGCGGCGTCTGGCGGATCGCCTGGCGGAACTTGATCTGCTCGATCAGGCCAGCGAATTGCTGCAGCACCAGGTCGAGAATCGGCTGGGTGGACTGGTCCGCGCACGGGTTGCTGCAAGGCTCGCCGTGCTGCACCTGCAGAACCGCAAGCCCGCCGAAGCCGTGCAAGCCATCAAGACGACACGTGCGAATGACCTGCCGGAAGATGTCCGGCGGGGTCGCCTGCTGCTCGAGGCGCGGGGACTGTCCGAGCTGTCGCGCACGGACCTCGCGCTCGAGGTTCTGGCAGGGCTGAAGGGCGAGGACGCGGATCGCCTGCGGGCCGATGTGCTCTGGCGCGGCAAGCGCTGGCGCGAGTCGGGCGAAGCCTTCGAGAAAGTGCTGGGTGACCGCTGGCAGGGGCCCTCTGGACTGAGCGACGCCGAGCGGATCGACGTGATGCGGGCGGGCGTGGCCTATGTGCTGGCCGATGACCGCCTGTCACTGGATCGGTTGCGCCAGAAATACAGTCCCAAGATGGCTGACAGCATTGATGCAAGGTCATTTGCTCTGGTGAGTGGCGACAGCCGCAACCGCCAGAAGGAGTTCAGGGATATCGCCCGCAGCGTCGTGTCCGAAGACACGCTGACCGAGTTCCTGCGGGTGTACCGGCAGCGTTATCCCGAGGCGGCTGGTGCTCCCCGCAATCCAAACGCGGCGGCGGATGCGTTGCGCGAGCGTTCTCAACCCCAGCCAATGGCACCTGCCCAGCCCGCGCCTCAGCAGCAAGGCCAACGGCCTGCCGCAGCGTCACCGGGTTGAGGGTGATTCAGGCGCGACGCCGTTTCAGGTTGAGGACGTAACCGATCACTTCGGCAACCGCCTTGAACTGATCTTCCGGTATCGGTTCATCGATATCGACCGCAGCGTGGAGTGCACGGGCGAGCGGTGGGTTCTCCACGACGGGGACGTCATTCTCCAGTGCGACCGACTTGATGCGCAGCGCCAACTCGTCCTGGCCCTTGGCAATGCAGATCGGCGCTTCCATGCCTGGCTCGTATTGCAGGGCGACGGCGTAGTGCGTCGGGTTCATGATGACCACGGACGCCTTCGGCACATTGCTCATCATCCGGCGGCGTGACATCTGGCGGCGGATTTGTGCCAGCTTCTGCTTGATTTCAGGGTTGCCTTCCGATTCCTTGAACTCTTCCTTGATTTCCTGCTTGGTCATCATCTGCCGGGTGATCCAGGCATGTCGCTGGTAGAGAAAATCCGCCAATGCGATGAAGAAGAAGATCGCCAGCACCGCGCCCAGCAGCTTCAGCACCATGGCCGACATGCGCGGCAGCGCTGCCGCGATATCTGCCGAGGCCATGCTCTCGAAAAAACCGCGATAAGGCCAGAGTATCAGGCAGATCACCACGCCGACCACGGCGATCTTCACCAGTCCCTTGAGGAAGTTGACGATGGCTTCCTTGCCAA
>JANNFV010000605.1:0-5484 GCA_031380285.1 Hyphomicrobiales bacterium
AGGGCAGTGACGAGTTGGCGGTTGAGGTCGCGGTCGTCCTCAATGACGAGAAGGCGCATGCGGAATTTGTCTCAGCGAGAGTTGATCAAGGTGCCTGTCCGGGCATCGACGGTCAGCCGCAAGAGCTTGCCATCTCGTCCGAGCATGGCGATCATATACACCATATTGCCATTCGTCTCGCACAACCGTGCGGAAATCAGATCGGTTGGCGTGGCGCTGCGGGCCGATCTCACGACATCATGCAACGGCACCAACCCGTGCTTGACGACATGCTCGCGCGTGTCCTCGGCTGAAAAACAGACGGATTCAGAGGAAACGGCGGCAAAGCCGCTTCCGCTGATCATCAATCCGGCAAGAATCCAGGCCCGCATCATGGCAAAACCATCGCTGCATTGCGGCTGAACTTGCCATGAACAGATGCTGTTACACCGTGATTTTCCGTGTCGCCAGCACACGGAACACCGTGGAAGCGAGGAACGACAGACCTGTCACGATCTGCAAAATCACGTCGATGACCTTCTCCTGCTCGAACCCAAGCGCCGAGAATCCGAGGCTGGAGAGGATCAGTGCGGTCAGGCCGATAAGATTGGCCCACACCGTGCGGCTTTCGAGAAAAGTCTTCCATTCGTCCATGGTCGTCTCCTGTGATGCGGGGTTTTGAAAAGGGCAGCAGGCTCACAGAACAGGCAGAACCTGCTCGTTCGCCTGGCCGTCACCGGCGGCCAGGCTGGTCTGGCTGACGCGGATTCTCAGGTTGGTCTGCGGTGCTCCGAAATCAGCGGTCTCGTCAGCCGATCCATAGAGAGCGGACGGAGCATTGCTCGTGATGCGCCGCTTGAGGATCGAGCCACTGAGGATCTCCACCGCATAGGCCTCGGTTTCCTCGTTCAGCGGCACCTCGCTCAGTTCCCAGTTGTCGCCACCGAAGCGCGTCCTGCGAATCCAGCTCAGAGCAACACCCCCCGCGCCACGCCGCGCCCTCAGGCGGACGGGCGACAGCGGTTTCAGCACTGCTGCGCCAGCTGTCGCGGCGAAAGCCACCGCCATCGGGTCCGCATGGTCCCGCCCCTCCGGCGACAGGCGATAGCTGACCGTCCGTTTCAGCCACTCTGTCCCGGTCACGAGATCGGCAACGGCACCGTCGAGGACGACAACGCGCGATCCGACAGGCTTCGCCACGGCAGCAAACCGTTCGGACCCTGCGAGTCCGCGCAACAATCCCGACAGCCGCCAACGTCCGGCTGAGACAAGCGTGGCTGACGTGAAGGACAGGATTTCCCAGCCCTGTCCCGCCGCTTCGATGGCGATCAGGTTAGCCCCGTTCAGCACATCCGCTGGCGATACGGACTGCAACGCACCCTGTGACAAGCTCACCTCGCAGGCGTTGGCCCGGTCGGTTCGCCACAGCGGCCCCGGCGCAAGCGGCGTCATCACCTCGCCAACGGTTGCCCGCGTGCTGATGCGCTGCACCGCGGCAAAGCTTGTTCCATCCTCCGAGCGCCACAACGTGAACGCCCCCGGCCAGGGATCGGCCGATACCGCCAGGCGCTGCAGCACGGGCGTGCCGGTAGCCCCCGCCGCCAGTTCCATCACGATGGCTTGCGGCGGCCCGGCGAAAGCCGGAAGCGGCTTGCGGGCGGGGCGCGTGATGCGCGGGGCGGACAGGTAGATCGCCGGTTCAACCGCCACGCCTTCCAGCGTCCGCACCGCACCATCGGTGATCCGCCTGACGCGATAGGGACGGCCAAGGACCGTGACGGCGTCGCCCGGCTCGATGTCCAGGCGGCTTGGCGGCAGCGCGAACGCGATTGTGTCGCGACCCGTCCTCGCCTCGTTCAGCATCACCTCGGCCCGATGGGCCGCCTGCGCACGGGTCAGACCAGCCGCGATTTCGGCGGAAGCCACCCGTTCGCCGACTGTCCCGACGATGGCTGCCCGCACGGCGGCTTGCCGGAAATCGTTCTGAGACTCCGTGAAACCGAGCGTCAGCACCGTCGGCAGCTCGCTGTCCTGCGCCCGCTGCTTCAGCGGCATGTCCCGTTCGCCGCCGGTCGCCAGATCATCCGAGCCGAGGGCGGCGACTGCGCGGCTCGAGCGGCGCACGAACCGGATCGTTCCACCGCTGACGACGGCATCGAAGCCGAAGACATCGGCCAGCGGCTCGATGACCGCCCGCGCCGACATGGGCCTGTCGATGACATAGCCCTCCACCATGCCATCGGCCCGAACGATGGATGGAATCGCAGCGCCGAAATCGCTGAGCACGGCAGCGAGCAGATCGTCCATCGGTGCGGCTTCCAGCCGCCCGTTCAACCAATGGCCTGTCGAGAAATTATCCGCATCGGCCCAGCGATCACCGTGGTCTGGAAAGGCCGGAAAGGGCCTTGCATCCCAGGTCCACAGATAGATCCGCGCAAGGTCCACCATGCGCCCGGCATAGAGCGCCGCCTCGGGATTTGCAGTCGGCAAGAACCCGGGCCTGGCGGGATCGAAGCGATCCATCGCAGCCTTCAGCGCCCGCGCCTGCACCAGATCGTCGCGCATGCCGCGCGAGAAGGGCGGCAAGCCGTTCTCGGATGACTTGGGATCAGGAAAGACATGGGGCGCGTTGCCGCCGCGATCCACCGCGGGACATCCCAGTTCCAGCAGCCAGATCGGCTTCGATCCGGCCACCCACGCGGTCGGCGTTGCGAGTTCGATTCCCCCCGTGCGCTGGTAATGCGCATTGGCCCACCACCCCGCGATATCCTTGGCGCGAAACACCCAGGGCTTGTTCGCCGTGATGGCCGTGCGGGCCTGAGCTATGCGGGCGGCATCGCTGGCATAGTACCAGTCGAAGCTCTCGCCCGAGGCCTGTCTGTCGGTGAACATCGCCAGGTCATGCGGCCCGTCATAGAGGCCAAAATCAGCGTGCGCCTGCCCGTCGCGCCAGTCCGTGAGGGGCGGATACCAGTCGATGGCGACCGCATCGATGTTGGGATCGCTCCACAGCGGATCGAGCGGAAAGCGCACGTCTTGTCCACCGGAGCGGACTTCGGAGCCATACTCCGTCCAGTCAGCGCCGTAGGTTATCTTTGTGGCAGCGCCGCAAAGCGTCCTCACCTCCGCTGCCAGCGATTTGAGCGCTTGCACAGCCGGATTGATCGTACCCGTCGCCCGCACCCGCGTCAGCGCCACCAGCTCCGAGCCAAGCACCACGGCATCAACACCGCCTGCAGCTTTGCCAAGGGCCGCGATGTGCAGCACGAGCCGCCGGAAGCTCCATTCCGTCGGACCAGCATAGCTCACACTGTCCGTGCCCACCGTGAAATGCGAGGCCAGGCAGGAGCCCATGAAGGATTGCACCTGCGTCGCGGCAGCGGCGGTCCCTTCCACCGTTCCGGATTGGCCCGGAGCCGGATGGCAGGTGATGCGCCCGCGCCAGGGATAGACCGGCTGGCTGGCAGCGCCAGTCCACGGATCAGGCAAGGCGTTGCCCGGCGGCACATCCATCATGATGAAAGGATAGAGCGTCACCTTCAGGCCACGCGCCTTGAGGTTGCGGATCGCCCGCAGGACCGAGCCATCCGACGGCGTTCCGCCAAAGGCCGGAATGCCGTTGGGCGCGGAGACAGTTCCCGCCGCGCCGCGCGTCAGCCCGGCGACGGACCAGCTGTAGGGGTTGCCATCGATGGAACCCGGCTCGGTCAGCGGGCGGATGTTGCAGGTGCCTGCCCTGAGATCATTGCCAAACCAGCTGATGACCAGCGAGACATGCTTCAGGTTCGGGCACAGTGCCTGCAAGGCATCGATGGAGGCGTGCCAATCCGTGAGATGGGTCAGTTGCGCCCGGTTTGGCAGCATCGACGAACCGAACTTGCGAACCAGGGACAGCGCACCCGGCTCATAGACATATTCCCCCGCGCCCGGAATGATCGAGATCGCCTGGATGCGGCTGCACAGGCCATGCACCGGGCGCACCACCTCGAAGGTGAATTGCGGCAGGCGGTTGCCGAAGTTTTCGAGCGCCAGCCGCTCGAACACCACATAAGCCACCCCGCGATAGGCGGGAGCAGACGTGGCACCCTGCTTGGCGATGATGAGCGGATCGGCGACCTGGCTATCCTCACCCGCATGAACGCGCAGGGTGACCGTGCTCAGGTCCAGGAGCTTGCCATCGGCCCAAACCCTGCGAACAAAAGCCACCGGACCTTCGCAGATCGCAATCGCCACATTGGCATAGTAGCGGTAGGAAACATCGATGCTGGCCTTGGGCTTCGCACCGCCAATGCCTCCCTTGCCACCCCGCGGCTTGGTCGAGGACAGCACCTGCTCTTCCTCGATCCGCGTTGCCCAGATGACCTGGCCGCCTAGCCTTGCCCGACCGTAAAGCCTGGGGATCGCAGCGCCTTCCGTCGCCGAGATGCCGTCGAGATCCTTCAGGCGCGGCCCCTGGCTGATCTTGCGCCCACCCTGTCCGGTGCGGCTGCTGATCAGCGACTGGTCGATGACGCTGCCCACCGTGCTGCCGATGACACTGCCGACGGCAGAACCCAGGGGACCACCGACAAAGCTGCCGATCACCGATCCGACGGTCTGAAGTACAAGCGTGGCCATGGGCACACTCCCTCGGGTTCGAGCAGCGATGGTGAGGATCAGGGCAGCGGCGGAAACCGGAAGGCATAGGCGACATGGCGTCGCCACCAGCGCCCGATGCCCACCTCGGCAACAGCAGCCCCGTCATGGGCATGGACCATGGTGTCGGGCGATGTCGCGATGGCGCAGTGCTTGGCAGGGGAGCCCTCCCGCCAGCGGAACAGGATGACATCGGCGGCGGAAAATTGAACAACGGCGAGCGGCGTCAGATGCCGTCCCGCCGCTTCCGCAAGCGTTTCGCGTCCCAGCGCCTCAGCCCAATCAGCGCTGTAGGGCGGCGGCAGTTCCGGTTCATCGGCATAGAGCTCACGCCACACGCCTCTGAGCAATCCGAGACAATCGCAGCCGACGCCCTTGAGCGATGCCTGATGCATGTAGGGCGTGCCGATCCACGACCGTGCAACATCGACAATCCGCGCCGCGCTCATGACACCAGGGCGCTGCCATCAAGCCCAGCCTCTCCCTGCCGGGCATAGCCCATGACGAAGTCGTTGCCGGGGATATGCGGGAAGCCCCGGAAATTCGCAGCGTTGGAGAACCGGTCGCGACAGGTGTCGAAGCGTTTGTCGCAGCCCACAGTCAGCACCACCATGTCACCCACGGCGAGCGGCACATTGGGCGGCGTCCACAAAGCGCAGACAGCCCTGCCAGTTGTCGCCGCTATTGACGACCTTGAAAACCAAGTGGTTGACGCCCTTTTTCAAACTGACCTTGCTGGTCACCTCGTCGACGACCAGTGCCCCTGCCACGGGTTTGGTCGCGACGACCTTTCCGTTCAAGAACATAGCCTCACTGCCACCCTTGAGCGACTGTGTGTCGGCGCCGGTCGGCATGGAAGCGTCCGTGAAC
>JANNFV010000652.1:0-2877 GCA_031380285.1 Hyphomicrobiales bacterium
CTGAGGCCAGTACCACCTTGCATTCTTCGACAGGTGGAGGCTTGGTCATGGCCTGTCAATGCGGCGGTGCTGGAAAATCCACTCTTGCGCAGGGGTCATGGAATAGCCATGAAGCTTCAGTTGAGGGAAGATCGAAGCGCCCGTCTGGAGAGGCGCGAAGGGTTGTCGCTTGGTTCTGAAGCTGCTCGGGATGAACCTGCTGGAACGGTACATTTTTCGTACCGCTGCTTCCGCGTTCCTGCTGTGCCTTGTCGCCCTGACAGGCGTGATCTGGATTTCATCCGCCATCCGCGAAATGGACCTGGTTTCCGGCAAGGGCCAGACCATTCTGGTGTTCCTGCAGGTGACGCTGCTGACGCTTCCCGCCCTGGTCATGATCATTGCACCCATCGCGCTGTTCGCGGCGGTCCTGTATGCCTTGAACAAGCTCAACACCGACAGCGAGCTGATCGTGATGAACGCGGCCGGCATGGCCCCGGTCAAGGTCGCCAAGCCATTGGGATTGCTGACGATCATGGTCGCTATCCTGGTCGGCTACATCACGATTGTTGCAATGCCGAACAGCTTCCGCTCCCTGCGTGACATGCTGACCAAGATCCGTGCCGATGTGGTGACGAAATTCCTGCAGGAGGGCCGTTTCACCACCATCGACAAAGGCATCACCTTCCATTTTCGTGAAAAAAGCCCCGGCGGTGCCATGCTTGGCATTCTGATCCACGATGCACGTGATCCGGCCAAGCAGTCGACCTACCTGGCGGAGCGCGGTCAGATCGTGGAAAGCAACGGTTCGGCCTACATCATCCTGGAGAGCGGCAGCGTGCACCGGCAGCAGGCCGCATCTCGCGACAATGCGATCGTGGCCTTTGACCGCTATGCCATCGATCTCGACCAGTTCGGGGCCGATGGGGAAAAGGTCGTCTACAAGCCGCGCGAGCGCAGCACCTTCGACCTGATCAACGCCGATCAGAACGACAGCTACGTGAAGATCCAGTCCGGTCGTTTTCGCTCGGAACTGCATGAGCGGTTCGCCAATCCGATCTATCCGCTGGCCTGCATGATGATCGGCTTTGCGGCACTGGGCGGTGCCAAGACCACCCGCCAGGGCCGCGGCTCCGCGATTGCCGCCGCCGTGATCGCCATGGTGGCCCTGCGAATCGCTGGGTTTGGCGCGTCGAGCCTGGCCTCGCGCTCCGCGCTGTGGACACCGCTGATCTATCTCGTGCCGATTGGTGCCACCGTGATCGCAGGTGCCATCTCCTGGCGCTCGATGGCTGGCGTCACGCACACGCCCAAGGTTGTGCTGAAGCTGATCGACCGGATCGAGGATTGGGTGGCGCGTGGCAGGCAATTGGCCTTTCGATGATCGGCATCGGCTTCACCCTCGGGCGCTATCTCTCGGTGCGCTTTCTCCAGACCATCGGAGCCGTCTTCGTGACGGTCTTTGGCCTGATCTACCTGATCGACCTGGTTGAACTGATCCGACGCGCAGGCGAAGGCGTGGATGTCAGCACCCTGACCTTGGCCCGTCTGTCATTCTTCCGTACGCCGATGATCGCCGAGCAGATTCTGCCATTCGCCGTTTTGTTCGGCAGCCTGGCAGCGTTCCTGACGCTGAGCCGCAAGCTGGAACTGGTGATTGCCAGGGCAGCCGGTGTTTCCGTGTGGCAATTCGGCTTTCCGCCGGTGATCGTCGCCATGCTGATCGGCCTGACCGCGATGACGCTGTACAATCCTGTTGCGGTCAACCTCAAGCGGCGGGCTGAACAGCTGGAAACGCGCATCTTTTCAAGGCCGAACGAGCAGGCGACGCGCAGCCGTTTCGTGCGGCAGCTCTCCGTCGATGGCAGTTCGATCATCCGCGGCGCACCCGGCTCGGTCGATGGCACCGAACTGGGAGCAGTCACCGTGTTCGTGTTCGACAAGACGGGCTTGCTGCTGGAGCGCGTGGAAGCCGAATCGGCGGTGTTGCAGAAGGGTTATTGGCGTCTCGAGAACGCGCGTATTCTGTCGGTCGGCATTGAGCCGCAGCAGTCGGGCGTCTATCTGCTGGCGACAAATCTCACCCGTGACGAGGTGCGCCAGGCGCTTGGAAGCTCGGAAAATGTGTCCTTCTGGCGACTCCCGGCAACCATCCGCCAACTGGAGCTTGCGGGTCTTGACGCCACCCGCTATCGGCTGCGTTATCAGGGCCTGTTGGCTCGTCCGTTTCTGCTCATCGCCATGGTTATCATCGCCGCTAGCGTTTCATTAAGATTCTTCCGATTTGGCGGCGTCGCAAAGCTCGTTTTGGGTGGCGTGATTGCCGGCTTCGTGCTTTATGTTTGTACTCAAATCGCGGAGGATTTGGGAGCGGCAGGGCTGTTAAGCGCCCCTATCGCTGCCTGGTTTCCCGCAATCATTGGTAGCCTTCTCGGGACGTACGTTTTGTTGCACCAAGAGGACGGATAATGACAGGCGGTTTCACCAGCCTGACACCGTCACGCAAAAGCCGCTTGCTTTCAGCAGTGGCGGGGTCCGTTTTTCTGGCTGTTCTCGGCCAGGCCCTTTGCACGCCTGTGCTGTCCCAAACCTTGAATGATCAACTGACGCAGCGCTCCAACCAGCAGAAGAGCCGTTTGCTCGTCGACGCGCGGGAAATCGTCTACAACAACGAGACCAATGTCGTCGAAGCGCGCGGCGATGTGCAGCTCTATTACCAGGGACGCATTCTCGAGGCGGATCGCGTCACCTATGACCGCAACACCAAGCGGGTCTATGCCGAGGGCAATGCCAAGCTCGTCGAAGCCAACGGCAATACGATCTACAGCGACAAGTTCGAATTGACCGATGATTTCAGGGACGGGTTCATCGATACGCTGCGGGTGGTGTCGCCCGACA
>JANNFV010000656.1:0-3117 GCA_031380285.1 Hyphomicrobiales bacterium
ATGAGGCCAATGCCGATCACCGTGCCGGGAATGACATAGGGCATCATCACGATGCCGTTGAGCAGCGGGCCGATGATGGGGTAGCGCTTGCGCACCAGCACATAGGCGATGCCGATGCCCAGCAGGATGTTGGCTGCGGTCGAGACGGTGGCAAGCGACAGGCTGATCAGCACCGGCATCAGCTCATTGGCGAACATCGTGCGGTAATTCGCCAATGTCAGCACCGGGAACACCACGCCCGAGCGCCATTCCATGAAGGAGGTGACGAGCACCGTCCCGTGCGGGACGAAGGCCATCAGCAGGATGAACGCGGCGAAGGCCCAGATCAGACCATGGACAAGTGCCGTGGGCTTTTTCGGGGAGAGCCGCCGCGCTGAAACGGTCGCGTAGGTGCCAAACGACAGATAGGCGCGATAGGCCCCCAGAAAGGCGGTCGATACCGCCACCATCAGCAATGCGCCCGCGCTCGCCATGGAGGGATTGGCACCCGCCTCCGAGAGGAACTCGTCATAGACCAGCGTCGGCATCAATTTGAGATCGAGCGAGATGATCTTCGGCGTGCCGAAATCCGCGAAAGCGGAGATCAGCGCCATGTAGAGGCCTGTGAGCACGCCGGGCATCGCCAGCGGCAGATCGACCGAGAGCACCCGCCTGAGGGGCGATGCGCCCAGGCTTTCGGCGGCTTCGCCCAGCGCTGCGTCCGCGCCCGTGAACGCGTCATAGGACAACAGGAAAACCAGCGGAAACACATGCCAGGCCGTGACCCAGATCACGCCATGCAGGCCGATGATGGTCCAGTCGAGCCCCAGCGCCTGGGTCAATATCCCGCTGGAGCCCAGCAGCATACGCCAGGCGTAAGCACCCAGAAACGGCGGCGAAACGGCGGCCATGGTGATGAGAACAACCAGGCCTTCACGCCCATAGATGTCGAACTTGGCGATCATCCAGGCCAGCGAGACACCAATGATACCGGCCAGCGCCGTGGCGGACAGCGTGACGATCAGGCTGTTGATCAGGGCGGTGCGGGCCGAAGGTTCGCTCAGGAACGCGCCGAAATTGCGCAGGGTCCAGCGCGGATCAGGGTCGATCGCCTCCATGAAGGCATTGCTGCCATGGCGCAGGCGAACGCTTGTCGGGCTGATCTGTTCGACAGCGATCGGCAGGCGTGTCGCTCCGAACAGGCCCATCGGCACGGTCTGGTTCATGGTGATGCGCCGACCGCCCGTCTCGAGGCGCAGGCGGTTGGCATCGAGCGCCACCCCCGTGAGTGGCCCGGACAATCCTTCGAACATCAAGGTCGCCGGGCCTGCGCGGCTCATGGCGAACAGATCGATGCCGCCGAGGGCCGCCACGAGCTTGCCGTCCCTCTCGGCGAAGCTGTAACCCGCAACCGTCTCCTGCGTCAGTTCGATCCGCCCTCCGGCTTCCTGGTGGCGAAAGGTGAACCGGCCGCCATCCTCGCGCAGCGAAGCAAGGATGATCCAGAGCTGCGGCACGACGATCAGGATGGAGATCAGCAGCAGGGCGGCGATGGCAAAGAGCTTCCACGGGTCACGCCGCGGCAGAACGCGCTGCAGAAGCGTTGTGCTACCTTCGAGACTCACTGCGGTCGTCCCTCAAAATGAGGACGATGGCTCACTTCCGCAGATTCTCGAACCGCGCATTGACGACGGACGCAGGCTCCGCCGCGAAGATCAGCTTGAGATTGCCGAGGTCGGGCAGGCCGGCGGGGGGCGCGACATCCTTGCGGGCGGAACGGCGGTTGACCTTGTCGCGCATGGTCTCATGCACTTCCTTGGTGTTGAGGAACGCCATGACGATGCGGGCATTCTCGAGATTCTTTGCCCCCTTCACGATGGCCTGCGGGTCGACCACGGTCGGCACGCCGTCGGCGGGATAGACCGACTTGATGGCGATGCCGTCCTTTTCCCACTTGGCGGTGACGTCCTCGTTGACCCAGCACATCGCGGTTTCGCCGTCCCGCGCCGCGTTGGCTGCGCCGCCGGAGCTGGGCAGCACACGCGCCGTCTTCGCCACCTTCTCGACAAAGGGCCAGCCATGGGCGCCTGCCAGGGCGCTGATCACGGAGTAGCCGGTCGAGGACTTCGCGGGATCAGGCAGGGCGATGCCGCCCATGGCGGTATACTTCGCATCCAGCGCCTGGGCCGTGGTGGTCGGCGTTTCGCCCAACGGCACCTTCCTGGTGTTCACGCCGATGACGATCGAGATGATGTTGGAGGCGTGCCAGATATTGGCCGGGTCGCTGACCAGGAAGCTGTCCTTGTCATTGGAGACAAAGGGCTGGAACAGGTCGGCATTGCTCTCGAACAGCTGGATCGAGCCGCCCCACATGATGTCGGCTGCCGGGTTGCCCGCTTCCGCCTTCAGCCGTTGCAGCACTTCACCCGTGCCGGCCCGCACCAGCGTGACACTGAGGTTGGGCAGGCGCTGCTTCATGAGTTCCAGCACGGGGCCCGTCGTATCGGCGGCGTGCGAGGTGTAGAACACGATGGTGCCGGTCTGGGCCATGGCCCCTGCGCACAGCCCGAGTGACACCGCTGCAGCGGTTACGATTGTGCGGAACATGCGTTTTCTCCCGGCTCTGACAAAAAACAATGCGTGTTTGCCACTGACCCATGACGTTCCCGCGACAGCGCCCGTTCGTCAACCCGATTCAGCGCCCGCAGCGCACGAAGACCATGTTGCCGTATTTGCGCCGTGCTTCCTCGTCGACATAGTTGAAGACGAGTGTGCTGCCGTTCCAGCTCTGGATGGCCTTGGTCGAGCGGGCGGAACCGCTGACGGCGACGATCTGGTTGCCCTGAATGGTGACATCCTGCGGCTTGCCCTCGAAGGCCTCGAACATGCGGGCCGCGCCATTGGCACCCTTGCTGATGACATAGGGCTGGCTGCAGAAGCTTTTGGCCTGCGCCGTGGTCCTGGCGGCATCGGCCTCGCTCCAGTAGGCCGCGACACCCCAGCGCCCCACCAGATCCTCGGTGCGCGGGGATTGCGCGTGGGCGGGCATCACTGCGAGAGCCATCAGCAAGCTTCCCACCGCAGTCTTCAGTCCTGTTGCTGGCGTCATCGTCGCTGTTCTCCCAAAAGGTTGAGCGC
>JANNFV010000659.1:0-2596 GCA_031380285.1 Hyphomicrobiales bacterium
CTTCGCGCGACCCGGCAAGCATTCCGGTGCATGGATGAGCGCCTTTCGCAGTCAGCAGAAGCTGGGTCGTTCGATCCGCCCCATCATCACAAACGTGATGAACTTCACCAAGCCTGCCGCTGGGCAGCCCGCCCTGCTCTCCTTCGACGATGCCCGCACGCTGTTCCACGAGTTCGGCCATGCCCTGCACGGCATGCTCTCCGATGTGACCTATCCGAGCCTTGCCGGCACCTCCGTGCCGCGCGATTTCGTGGAATTGCCCTCGCAGCTCTACGAGCATTGGCTGGAACAGCCGGAGGTGCTGGGCAAGTATGCTGTCCACGCTGCAACCGGCGAGCCGATCCCCAAGGCATTGCTGGACAAGCTGATTGCCACCCGGACCTTCAACCAGGGCTTCATGACGGTGGAGTATTGCGCCTCGGCGCTCGTTGATCTGGCTTTCCACACCGTTGCTGATCACGGCAACATCGATGTCGCGGCATTCGAGGCGGCGACGCTGGCCCGGATTGGCATGCCTGCCGAGATCACCATGCGGCACCGCACTCCGCATTTCAGCCATGTCTTCTCGGGCGAGGGCTATTCGGCGGGGTATTACAGCTACCTCTGGTCCGAAGTGCTGGATGCCGACGCCTTCCAGGCGTTCAAGGAGCGTGGCGACATCTTCGACGCGCCAACCGCCCGCAAGCTTGCGACCTTCATCTATTCCGCAGGGCACAGCCGCGAGCCGGATGAAGCCTATGTGCTGTTTCGCGGCAAACTGCCGAGCGTCGGGGCGCTGTTGGAAAAGCGTGGGCTGAAAGCGGCTGCATAGCGATTATATTTTATGCAAATGCATAAAATTTAGGCAAAAATGGTTTGATCGTGTCATTCCCGGCCGGAGCGAAGCGGAGGGGAAGGGAATCCAGATCAGCGCTCCGACAAGAGCGCCTATGTTTCCGCGAGTGGGAAAGTGCCGCATGGATCCCCTTCCCCTCCGCTTCGCTTCGGCCGGGGATGACACCCAACACAATTTCCGGCTTCTTGGCACGCCGCCTGCTTGCATCCATGCTGACAAAGTGACAGGAAGGCCGCGCGTCAGCCACAGGACACCGCGGTAAGACCATGAAAAAAATCGAAGCGATCATCAAACCATTCAAGCTCGACGAAGTGAAGGAAGCCCTGCAGGAAGTGGGCGTCCAGGGCATCACCGTCATTGAAGCGAAGGGTTTTGGTCGCCAGAAGGGCCACACGGAACTCTATCGTGGCGCGGAATACATCGTGGATTTCCTGCCAAAGGTGAAGCTGGAGGTTGTCGTGACCGACGATCTGCTCGCCAAGGCGGTCGAGGCCATCAAGGGCGCCGCGCAGACCGGCCGCATCGGCGATGGCAAGATTTTCGTCACGTCCGTTGAACAAGTCATTCGCATCCGCACCGGCGAAACCGGCGCAGACGCAATCTAGCCCGACCACTTTTTCCAAAAGCATGAGACCAGAGAGGACACCCATGGCTACGTCGAAAGAAATTCTCAAGAAGCTCAAGGATCAGGACGTCAAGTACGTCGATTTCCGCTTCACCGACCCGCGCGGCAAGCTGCAGCACGTGACGTTCGACGTCACCTTCGTGGACGAGGAATGCCTCGACGAAGGCCTGATGTTCGACGGTTCGTCGATCGCTGGCTGGAAAGCCATCAACGAGTCGGACATGCTGCTGAAGCCCGACCTGACGACCTGCGTGATGGACCCGTTCTTCGCAGCCTCCACCATGAACATCCTGTGCGACGTTCTGGACCCCGTTTCCGGCCAGAACTATGACCGCGATCCACGTTCCATTGCCAAGCGCGCCGAAGCCTACATGAAGT
Source organism: Hyphomicrobiales bacterium (assembly GCA_031380285.1). Lineage (GTDB taxonomy): Bacteria > Pseudomonadota > Alphaproteobacteria > Rhizobiales > Beijerinckiaceae > JADCCX01. The sequence goes on from JANNFV010000659.1 coordinate 1,839, forward strand.
CCACCGGCGTGGGCGATACGGCCTATTTCGGCCCGGAAGCCGAGTTTTTCGTGTTCGACGACGTGAAGTTCTCCGCCGACATGTACAACACGGGCTACAAGGTTGATGCCGTCGAGCTGCCGATCAATGGCCAGACCGACTATGAGGGCGGCAACCTCGGCCACCGCGTCGCCGTCAAGGGCGGCTATTTCCCGGTCCCGCCGAATGATGCCTCGCAGGACATGCGCGGAGAGATGCTGGCAGCCATGGGTGCCATGGGCGTGGGCGTCGAGAAGCATCACCATGAGGTGGCTTCTGCCCAGCATGAGCTCGGCATGAAGTTCGCCACGCTGGTGACCATCGCCGACCAGATGCAGTACTACAAGTATTGCATCCACAACGTGGCGCAGTCCTACGGCAAGACGGCGACGTTCATGCCGAAGCCTGTCTACGGCGACAACGGATCGGGCATGCACGTGCACCAGTCGATCTGGAAGGCCGGCAAGCCGATGTTCGCGGGCAACGGCTATGCCGATCTCAGCGAAATGGCGCTCCACTACATCGGCGGCATCATCAAGCACGCCAAGGCGCTGAACGCCTTCACCAACCCGCTGACCAACAGCTACAAGCGCCTGATCCCGGGCTTCGAGGCGCCGGTGTTGCTCGCCTATTCGTCGCGCAACCGCTCGGCGTCGTGCCGCATCCCGTTCTCGGCCTCGCCCAACGGCAAGCGCGTCGAAGTGCGTTTCCCTGATCCGGGCGCCAATCCGTATCTCGCC
>JANNFV010000705.1:0-4986 GCA_031380285.1 Hyphomicrobiales bacterium
GTGGCTGCTCCGGCAGGGGCGCGGGCGTGAACAGGTCGGGGTCAATCCCCGCGCCACCGACAACCGTCACTCTGGAACGGTCATCGGGATCCAGGCCGAGCAAGACAGGATCGCTGCGGTTCTCGAAGAGATAGCGCGTGCCATCGCGGGCGATGACAAACCGGATCAGGCTACGGATGATCCCCCGCGCGATGGTGGCCCGGACCGTGCGGGCCGCACCGATCAGGCCCATGCCGGTGAGCGCGAGAACAAGGCGCGAAACACCCTCCAGCCTGGCCGCCAGCCCCCCCACGATGATCGAGCGCAGAGCAATGAGGTGGATGATATCCGGGTTTTCCGCCGCGATCTGTTGCCTTAAAGCCGTGATGGCACCCACGATCTTGAGCGGGTTCAACGACTTCCGGTCCGCCTCCAGAGGCAGGAGGCGGCAGCCCAGAGCCGTGATCTGGCCGCCATGATCGCGGACGCGGCAGGCCACCGCGACATCGAAACCATCGGCAATCGCAGCCCGTGCCATCGGCAGGAAATGCGAGCAGAAGAACCAGTCCTCGGTGACGACGTAGAGCAGCTTCGGCTTCGGCTTGACCGGGATCATGACAACCCCAGGTCTGAACGGCGGGGCGGGTTCGAGCCGCGCCGCGTGCAGGTGATGCCTGCCGCTCGGTTGGCGAAGGCGAGGAGCGCGGTCAGATCATCAACCGGTGTCTGCGCCAGCCGTTCCCGGTCCAGCAATCCGCGCTCGGCCAGCCCCGCCAGAAAGGCCGACATGAAGCTGTCGCCCGCACCGACTGTGTCCACAACTTCGATGGGTGCCGCGGCAACGAAGGTCGTGCCAACCCGGTTCAGCAGGCTCGCCCCCTTCGCGCCATCCGTGATGACAACGGTGCCGGTGCCAAGCTCGGCCCAGCGCCGCGCCACCGCCATCAGGTCGAGGCCGGGATAGAGGAGGCCCAGATCCTCGCTGCTCGCCTTGATCAGCGCGGCAGACGCGCAGAGGCTTTCGAGATGAGTACGATACGTGGCGATATCGCCCATCAGCGAGACGCGCACATTGGGATCAAGCGAGACGAAACGGCGAGAGGCTTCCCGCCGGATCAGCGCCGCATAGGCCGCCTTGGCGGGCTCCACGGCCATCGGAAAGCCGCCGACATGGATGCCCTTGATGGCTGGGGGAAGCGGGTCTGGCAGGTCTTGCGGGCGAATATCCGTGTCGGCTCCCCGCTCGCCATAGAACGCGTATTCCGGCCCGCCATCCGGCTTGACCAGCACGAAGGACAGGATCGTCGGTCGGTCCGTGCGCGGTGCCAGCCGCCACTCCACGCCCTCCCGCTCCATGGCCTCGATCAGGCGCTGCCCGAAGGCATCGCGGGACAGGCCGGTGAGCAAGGAGGATTTCTGGCCGAGACGCGCCAGGCCAACCGCGACGTTGAAGGGTGAGCCTGCAGGCTGCCCGTGGAAAGCCATGCCGCCCGCAGCCTTGTCCTGAAACAGGTCAATGACGGCTTCACCGCAGACCAGGAACATCATGGCCTCCCTGCTGCGATCCTCTGGCCGCAATGGCCCCAACCTTCGCATCAGCCTTTTGGCTGGCGGCGGGGACGTAGAGCGCGGTTCTGTGAAGATGGCTGGTCATCGGTTCGCACCTTCTGGCATAAGGCGTCTGACGAGGCCATGGTGGAGCGCAAGCCATCCACCGCGGCGGCAAAATTTGTTCTGGAGAATGCAACATGGCGACACTGGTGGCAGGCGCGGATGGATGTCCGCCGGGCTGGGCGGTGGTCCTGAAGGATATCTCGGGGCGCAAGGCTTCCGAGGTAATGATCTGTCCTGACATGACCGCGCTGTTGCATCATCCCAAGATGCCCGCGCTGATTGCGGTCGATATGCCCATCGGCCTGCCCGAGCGCGTGGGACAGGGGGGCCGGGGACCGGAGGTGGAGTTGCGGGCGCTGCTGGGCGACCGGAAATCCAGCCTGTTCTCCATCCCGTCACGCCGGGCGGTCTATGCCGAGACCTTCGAGGCGGCATGCGAGGCGTCGCTCGAGAGTTCGGAGCCTCCGCGCAAGATTTCCATCCAGGCCTTCCACCTGTTTCCCAAGGTGCGCGAACTGGATGAACTGATCCGCGCCGATCTGGGCCTGATCAGCATCCTGCGCGAGTGCCACCCGGAAGGGGCCTTCATGGTGATGAATGGCCGCGAACCACTGTCCGAGCCCAAGAAGGTGAAATCCGCGATCAACGATGCGGGCATCAACCAGCGCAAGAAGCTGCTGATGGAGGTCGCCGGATACAGCGAGGAATTCCTCGCGACAAAGCCTCCCAAGGGTGTCGGCCTCGACGACTTCATTGATGCCTGTGCCTGTGCCTGGGTCGCCGAAAAGATGGCGCGCAGCGAAGCGACCAGCTTCCCGCAGAAGCCGGAACGCGACGCCTATGGCATCCCGATGGCGATCTGGGCCTGAGCAGAGCATCAACCATGAAACTGCCCGTCACCCGCTCCACCATCCGCGCTGCCTATGCCCGCATCGTTCCCTTTGTGCGCGAAACGCCGGTCATCGCCCTGCCCTCCGGCGCGTTTGGCATCAGCCGCGATCTGTCGCTCAAGCTGGAACTGTTCCAGCACGCAGGCTCTTTCAAGCCGCGTGGTGCCTTCAATACGCTGACCTCCATCGCTGTTCCAAAGGTCGGGGTCGCGGCAGCATCCGGCGGCAACCATGGGGCCGCGGTTGCCTATGCCGCGCGGGTGCTGAAGCACAAGGCGCGCATCTTCGTGCCGGAGATTTCATCCCCCGCCAAGATCGCCAAGATCCGCGAATTCGGAGCAGACGTGGTGGTGCAAGGCGCACGCTACAACGATGCGCTTGCCTTGTGCGAAGCGTATCAACAGGAAAGCGGTGCCTATGGCATCCACGCCTTCGACGCCTGGCCGACCATAGCCGGACAGGGAACCGTCGGGCTGGAATGGGAGCGGCAGGCAAAGGGACTGGACACCGTGCTCGTGGCCTCGGGCGGCGGCGGGCTGATCTCGGGCATGGCAATCTGGTTTGGCGGACGTGTCAAGGTGGTGGGCGTCGAGCCGGAGGGTTCGACAGCGCTCCATTCCGCCTTGAAGGCGGGCCGGTCCGTTGATGTCACGGTTGACAGCATCGCCGCGGATTCGCTGGGCGCGAAAAGCGTGGGCGACAAGGTGCATGCGGCCTGCGCGGCCCATGTCGCCAAGGTGGTGCTGGTGCCTGATGACGCAATCCGGCTGGCCATGCGCAAGCTGTGGTCCGAGATGCGAATCGCGGCTGAACCGGGTGGAGCGACCGCCCTGGCGGCGCTGTTGTCAGGTGCCTACAAGCCAGCCAAGGGCGAGCGAGTCGGCGTGCTTGTTTGCGGCGGCAATGTCGATCTGGGCAAGCTTCAGGAGATGACGGGACAGGAGATCACGGGATGAGCCGGACGCTGCCGAAACGCCCTACGGCGCGGCTCTTCGTCTTCGATCCATCGAACCGGCTGCTGCTGATCCGCTATCGCACGACACCGCCGGTGGCTCCCCCCCATGAGCACATCAAGAGCATCTGGTTCACGCCGGGCGGCGGGTTGGAACCGGGCGAAACGGCGCGGGAAGCTGCCGCCCGCGAGTTGCTGGAAGAAACCGGCCTCGCCCTGCCGATTGGCCCTGAGGTGGCGTTTCGCGAAGAGGACGTGACGTTCTTCATCAAGAAGGTCTGCGTGGTGGAGCGCTATTTCGTGGTGCGCTCGCCCAATTCCTTCATCAACACTCAGTTCCTGGCGGATACCGAGGATGATGACGTGCAGGAAGTGGGCTGGTGGTCGATGACGGAGTTGCGGGCGCTCAAGGATCACATCGAGCCGCCAACCCTCGTGGCGCTCGCGGAAAGGCTGGCGCGGGGCGACATCCCTGCCGCGCCGATCAACCTCGGACCAGACGAATAGCGGCAGCCGCCGCGAGCGGACACACCACCAGCGCGACCAGGGTGGTTGCCAGAAGCAACAGAAATGGTGCGCCAAACGGGGTTGGCCCCGTGATGGCCGCGTTGGCGGCGCCCACGCCGAAGATCAGGGTCGGCACTGCAAGGGGCAGCACCAGAATCGCCATCAGCAAGCCACCGCGTCGCAGGCTCACCGTGACGGCGGCCCCCACGGCGCCGATCAGCGTGATGGCGGGCGTGCCGACGAGAAGCGTGGCGACCAGCGGCAGCATGGCGTCCACAGGGAGATTCAGCATCAGGCCGAACAGCGGTGCGGCCAGGCTGAGAACCAGACCCGTGGTGAGCCAATGGGCGACGCACTTGGCGAGCACGATCATCTCCAGCGGCGTCTGCGAGAGCAGGAACTGGTCGAGCACACCTTCTTCTTCGTCGGATTGGAACAGCCGGTCGAGGCCAAACAGCGTTGCCAGCAGCGCAGCGATCCACAGCACGGCGGGTGCCAGACGCCCGAGCAGGGCCTGATCCGGACCGATGGCGAATGGGACGATGGCGGTCAGCGTGAGAAAGAACACCACGCCCAGTTCCGCACCGCCGCCGATGCGCGCGGCGATCATGAGGTCACGGCGGATGAGGGCGAGCAGGGCAGTCATTGTGCGGGCCCCGTGACGGCGTGACCGCCGTCGGACAGGAAAGCGATCCCACCCGCAGCAATGCCGAGGGGCAGATGCGTGGCAGCGATCACCATGCCGCCAGCCGCGACATGTGTGGCCATCATGTCTGTGACCAGACCTTGCGAACGACTGTCCAGAGCCGAAGTCGGTTCGTCGAGCAGCCAGATCGGGCGCGCGACAGTCAGCAAGCGCGCGAGGGCCGCACGGCGGCGCTGTCCGGCGGACAGGACCGCAACCGGAAGATCAAGCAGGCGAAGCAGTTCAAGCTGTTCAGCGGCATCGTTGGTGGCGACACTGGGCGATCCCAGCAGGGCGCTGTTCAGCGTCAGATTCTCACGCAAAGTCAGCGCACCTTTCAGCCCGTCACGATGCCCGAC
>JANNFV010000716.1:0-5136 GCA_031380285.1 Hyphomicrobiales bacterium
TCAACTTACGGTGGAGCGCCGAGCGCTCCATCCCGATGAAATCCGCTGTCCGGGAAATGTTGCCGCCAAAGCGGTTGATCTGCGCCACCAGATACTCGCGTTCGAACACTTCGCGCGCCTCCCTGAGCGGCAAGGAAAGGAGTTTCTCGCCCCCCGTCCCGCCAGGAGTGGGAGGAGCCATCGAGCCCAACTCCTGCGGCAACATGTCCGCCGTGACATCGCCATCCCCGTCGCCCGAAGTCAGGATCATCAGGCGCTCGACGTTGTTGCGCAACTGCCGGATGTTGCCCGGCCAATCATGGGATTGCAGCACCGCCATCGCGTCATCGGCGATGCGGCGCTTGGGAATGCCGGAGGACACCGAGATCTGATCCATGAAGAACGCGATCAGCTCAGGAATATCGTCGCGGCGCTCTGCCAGTTCAGGAACCCGGACCGGCACGACATTCAGGCGATGGAACAGATCTTCCCGGAAAAGGGATGCGGCAATGTCGGCCATGATGTCGCGGCTGGTCGACGAGATGACGCGCACATCGACCGACACCCTGCCGCCGCCGCCGACACGCTGGAAATTCTGGTCCACAAGCACCCGCAGGATCTTGCCCTGTGTCTCGCGCGGCATGTCGCCAACCTCATCGAGATAGAGCGTGCCGCCATGGGCCTCCTCAAGCGCTCCGATGCGCAAGGGCCGTCCTTCCAACGCCTCGACGCCGAAGAGATGCTCCTCCATGGTCTCCGGCTCGATGGTCGCGGCGCTGAGCACCACGAAGGGTCCGTTGGCGCGGGCCGAGAGGCCGTGGATGGCGCGTGCCGCCAGCTCTTTTCCCACACCCGCAGACCCGGTGATGAACACGCGGGCATTGGTCGGCGCTACACGCTCCAGTTGCTGGCGCAACTGGCTAATGACGGTCGAGCGGCCCACCATGCGCTGGGTATCGCCAGCCTTCACCTTCAGTTCGCGCACCTCGCGCTTGAGAAGCGACGTCTCGATTGCCCGATTCGCGACGAGAATCAGCCGATCCGCCTTGAAGGGCTTCTCGATGAAATCATAGGCACCCTTCTGGATGGCGGAGACTGCCGTTTCGATATTGCCATGGCCGGAGATCATCACCACGGGCAGCTCGGGGTGGCTCGCCTTGACCGCCTCCAGCACCTGCAGGCCATCAAGCCTGCTGCCCTGGAGCCAGATATCAAGAAACACGAGATTGGGCCGTCGGCTCTGGATCGCGGCGAGGGCCTCGTCCGAGTTGCGGGCCGTGCGCGTCTGGAAACCCTCGTCCTCGAGGATGCCTGCCACCAGATCGCGGATGTCCGCCTCATCATCGACAACGAGTATGTCGGTGCTCATGTGGTCACTTTCCTGTCGTCGTTCATGGCCGCTTTGGTCGTCTTGATCGCGCTCTGGGCATCACTGTCGGCAGGCGTCCGCGCGATGGTCATGCGGACCCTGGCACCATGCTCGGCCTTGGGGTTGTCCAGAAGCTCGATGCCACCGCCATGTTCCTCGAAAATCTTGGCCACGATGGCGAGGCCGAGGCCGGTGCCACCCTCGCGGGTCGTCATGTAGGGTTCCAGCAGGCGCTGCCGGTTCTCATTGGGAAACCCGATGCCGTTGTCGACGATATCGAGGATGATCGTGTCGTCGGGGCCATCGGTGAGCACCAGGAAAATGGCCCCCTTGAACTCAGGCCCGCCGTCAAAGGCCGCAATGCCCTCGGTGCCGTTCTTCAGGATGTTCTGGACGGCCTGCCCGATCAGGCGGCGATCAAAGCGCGCCAGCACGGGCTCTGGCGGCAGGTTGTCGTGAAACTCGATCTCGGGATGGGCAACCCGCATCATGAACAGCGTCTGGCGCAGCACATCGGCCAGATCATCACGCTCCAGGGTTGGTTTCGGCATCCGGGCAAAGGACGAGAACTCATCCACCATGCGGCGAATGTCATCGACCTGGCGGATGATGGTTTCGGTGCACTGGTCGAAGACAGCCCGGTCCTCGGTGATAGTCTTGCCATATTTGCGCTTGATGCGTTCCGCCGAGAGCTGGATCGGCGTCAGCGGATTCTTGATCTCGTGGGCAATGCGCCGGGCGACATCGGCCCAGGCCGAGGTTCTCTGGGCCGTGACCAGGTCGGTGATGTCATCGAGCGTGATGACGAAACCGCGGTCGCCCACGGTCGCAAGCTCGCTGGTGACACGCACGAACAGGCTCAGATCCTTGCCCTTGCTGCGCATTTCCACCTGGCGCTGGATGCTGCGGGAGCGGCTGGATTTGGCCTCCTCGAACAGCGCCGCGATTTCCGGCGCTGCCTCACCGATCAGATTGCCCGCCAGCGCCCCGCCCAGGATGCGGTCCGCCACGGGATTGGCAATGGCGATGATGCCCGCCTCGTTCAGGCCAATGACGCCCACCGAGACGCCGGAGAGCACGGCTTCCGTAAACTGGCGGCGGCGGTCAAGGGCATCGCTGGCGGACACGAGGCGGTTCTGCTGGGTGCGTATCTCCGCGATCATGGCGTTGAAGGTCTGCCCCAGGCGACCGATATCGCCTTCAGACCGCAGGGTCGGCACCTGGACATAGAGGTTGCCGGCGGAAACGGCATCGGTCGCATTGATCAGACGGCGGATCGGCGTCACCAGGCGATTGGCGAAGGCCAGGCCCATCCAGATCGCCGAGAGCAGCAGCATCAGCGTGATGATGGCGTACATGATGGCAAAGGCCCGCTGCACATTGACCCGCTGCAGGTCGAGCTGGCGGTACTGGTCGATGGCCTGGTCCGCCACCCGCCCGAAGGCGATGGCCTGCTGGTCGGCGCGGCGCGCCACATACAAGAACTGGTTGTCGAAGGACGGCAGCTTGATCAGCGCTCCCACATGCCGCGTGGTCAGCATGCAGGGCGGCTCGGGCGTAGCGGCATCGCGAAAATCCTGCTCGCGCGGCGGCAGCGGCTCATCGGTCGATCGGGTCTCGGCCCGGTCGATGATGGTCCCGTCCTGGGTCATGATCACCGCGAAGGGAAACCCCAGCATCACCGCCCGCGTCGTCAGGAACGTGTTGAAGACGCTGCGGTTCTGGTCATAGAGTCGTGTGCGCTTGGCGTTCTCGATATCTTCCGCCATCAGCTTCATTTCCCGCCCGACATTCTGGCAAAGCTGCTGCTGGTATCCCTGGGCAATGGTGCCGGAACTCGTGACCAGCTCCCTCAGCGCTCCGGAGAACCATGGATTCAGGCCGCGCTCGAGGGTGACGCTGGCCACGATCGCGATCAGGATCGCAGGCACGGCGGCGATCAGCGTGAACAAGCCGACGATGCGCACGTGCAGGCGCGCACCTGCCAGCCCCCGGCGCCATTGGATGAAGATCTGCGCCAGATCGAAGACGACCACGATCAGCAGGATGGTCGCCACAACCGAGGTGCCAATCACGAGGAAGACGATGCGCTGCTCTGTGAGGGTGATGTTGACCAGCCCTGTCACCAGCACGAATGTGGCGGCAATGCTGGCGACGGCCAGCACGAAGGCAAGCACACGCACAACGGCAATCAGTCGGGACAAAAGTGTCCCGCCGCCAATCGGCTCCGCTGTCAGCTGTGTGTCTGTCATTCCACCCGCAATTGCTGCCCTGCGGTACAGCAGGACGCGCCTGCCGACCGATTCAGTGCGGCTTCATTACAACACTGTTGCACGAATTAGACAATTGCGGGGCATCTCAGGCACATGGCAATCGCTTCAGGTTACCGGCAATACGAAAAATTCTTGTCATTCCCGGCCGAAGCGAAGCGGAGGGGAAGGGAATCCAGACTTGCGACGTTGGACCAAGCCGAACTGCCGCTCTGGATCCCCTTCCCTCGCTCCGCTCGCCGGGGATGACATCGTGCTCATCTGATCAGTATGAACCTGAAAAGGTAGCCCTGCACCCTCAGGCCGAGGGCAGGATAAACCTGCCCCGGCGACTTTTCATCAGCGGATCGAGCGGATCACCCGGATATCGAGATCCTTGATCTTCTTCCTGAGCGTGTTGCGGTTGAGGCCGAGCAGGTCGGCGGCCTTGATCTGGTTGCCCCGCGTGGCGGCCAGCACCGCGTTGACGAGGGGTGCCTCCACTTCATGCAGGATGCGATCATACAGGCCATCAGGTGGCAGCTTGTCGCCATAGGACGCAAAATACTCCGCCAGGTACCGCTCCACGAACTCGGCAAGATTTCCCGAACCCGACGCCTTGGGTGGCGTCAACACCTGCGCCTCGCGCGTCGGGCGTATCTCCAGCTCCGCATCAATGGCCGGACCCGTGACGACGTCGTGCGGATGCAGGGCAGCCAGACGACGGATCAGGTTCTCCAACTCGCGGATATTGCCCGGCCAGGCATAGGCCTTCAGCCGCTCCAGAGCCGCACTGTCCAGCTGCTTGCGATGCATGCCTTCCTTTTCGGCGATGGTGAAGAAATGCCGGGCCAGATCGGGGATATCGCCCGCCCTCTCCCGCAGGGGTGGCAAACGCAGCGGCACCACATTCAGCCGGAAATACAAATCCTCACGGAACAGGCCGGACTGGATCAAGCCCCGCAAATCCTTGTTCGTGGCAGCCACGATGCGGACATTGGTCTTGATCGGCGTGCGCCCGCCCACGGTCGTGTATTCGCCCTGCTGGAGCACCCGGAGCAACCGGGTCTGCGCCTCCATCGGCATGTCGCCAATCTCGTCGAGGAACAGCGTGCCGCTTTCGGCCTGCTCGAAGCGCCCGACACTGCGCTGGTTGGCCCCCGTGAAGGCACCCTTTTCGTGGCCGAAGAGTTCGCTTTCAATCAGTTCGCGGGGGATCGCCGCCATGTTGATGGCCACGAAGGGACCATTCTTGCGCTTGCCGAAATCATGCAGGGCGCGGGCCACCAGTTCCTTGCCGGTCCCGGACTCGCCATTGATCAACACGGTGAGGTCGATGTGCATCAGGCGTGCCAGCGTGCGGTAGATCTCCTGCATGGCAGGCGAGCGCCCGACCAGCGGGATATCGTCGCCGATATCGGGTGCAGGCTCCGCGATGCTCTGGGGGTCTGCCAATGCGCGCCCGACAATGCTGACCAGTTCGCTCAAGTCGAACGGCTTGGGCAGATATTCATAAGCGCCACGCTCGGAGGCCTTGAT